>DAOVOW010000228.1 GCA_030629485.1 bacterium | reverse complement strand
CTTGAGGCAAGGTGGCAATGATTGTCTGGGCCTGATGCGGTTGCAGGTAACGCGGTGAACGACGATAGAAAATCATACCGATCAGATCGGCCCCCAGAGCAGCCGCCGTCCGAGCGTCTTCCGGTCGAGTAATGCCGCATACTTTGATGCGAAAGGTCATCATGCCGACCTCAAAGTTTTCAGCAGCAGAACAGGATCGGAGGCTTTGACCAGCGCTTCACCGATCAAGAACCGCGTGTATCCCGCCTGTTTCAGCCGCGCGATGTCCGTTGGTTCGAGAATCCCTGACTCCGACACTGCGATAACGTCATCCGGTATTAGGTTTGCCAGTCTCTCGGAAGTTGCAAGATCGACGGTGAAATCGGCGAGGTTTCGATTGTTCACACCGATCATGCGAGCACCGGCCTCCAGGGCAACCTCAGCTTCTTTCTCATCATGCACCTCAACCAGGCAATCAAGACCAAGGGTCTCAGCCAATGTGATCATCTCAACCAGCGACTCTCTGCTATGAAGACGCACAATCAGCAGCACGGCATCGGCGCCAATATAGCGCGTGTGATACAATTGGTATGGGTCGACCACAAAATCTTTGCACAGAATCGGCAGAGCAGTGACTTCAGCAGCCGACGCAATGTACCCGTAGTCGCCATAGAAGTAATTCTTCTCTGTCAGGATCGACAAGGCCGCCGCGCCGCCTTTTAGATATTTCTCCGCCAATCTGACCGGATCGAAATCCGGCGCAATGACGCCGCGCGACGGTGAACCTTTCTTCAGTTCGGCAATTATCCTGATCGAAGATGGATCTTCCAGAGCCTGCCTGAATGTAAAGCGTGGGCGGTCAGGTATCTTACGTTCGAGCTGACTGAGCGGCAACTCACGTTTCAACGTTTCGACCTCACGTCGTTTGTCGGCAGCTATCTTATGGAGAATGTCTGTCATGCCGCCACCTCTTTGGCATACTGCCAGCCGCGACCGGTCTTGCTCCTGGTTTCGGCGCGTCGGAAAAGAACAAAGAACATGACCGACGACAGCAGGTAGACGACAATCGTGATATTCATCATCAGGGTGTAGCCGTAGTGTTCAATCAGATGTCCTCCAACTGCCGTCGACAGCATCCACGACGATGTCCAGCCCACCATTAACAGCGCCCCGACCAATCCGTGCTCTTTCTCATCCGCCAACTCCATGCCAAGATTCGTGACCAACGGCACTCCGAGGTTCATCAAACCACCGCGCAGAACAAACGCTCCGAAAGCCAGGGGCAACCAATAGGTGTAAGACAGCATCGCCATGAACGGTATGGACATGATCTGAGTGATCACGACCGTGCGCACCAAGCCGAACCTCTTGACCAACACCGGACCGGCCAGGGATCCAACCAGCATCGAAAAATGCACGACGGAATAATACAGACCGATGGTGTCAGGCGCGAGATCGAATCGGTCGCGAAAATACAGGTTCAGAAACGGTATGATCAGCCCGGCCCCCAGACCGATCATGAAGTTCGTGCCAAACACCTTGGCGTAGAATCCTCCCCGCTTCCGAAACTGCACACGAGTCAGACTAATTCGGTTTTCCTCCTTCGAAGGAGCCGCCGACCGAATCAGGAGAAACGGGATCAAGGCCAGCAGACTGATTCCGATGCCGATGTAGAGTGTGCATTGATAGCCGTAGATCATATCTCCTGTCCTCTCCCCGATCGTGGCAGCCAGCCGTCCGGCGCCGGCGGCCCCGATCATCCCGGCCAGCAGATTGGTGCCGAATGAAAAGGAGAAGAGGTAGGTGCGTTCGGTCGGCGTCGAGTTGCGCATATAAAACGGTCCTGCGGCCACGCGATAGAACGAAAAGGCCATGCCACTCAGCACCGAAAACCCCAACAGCAGGTAGAGTTGCCGGCTGCTGGCTATGAAGTAACTGAACAGCGCAAACACGATACAACTGGCCAGCAACACCGGCTTCAGTCTGACGCGGCTTAACAGAATGCCGGCTGGGATTGCAATAACCGACATGCCGACTGCTCGCGACGAGGCTACCAAACCGATATCCCCCTCCACCAGCCCGATCTCTTTGAGTAGGAGATTCAACAGGAGCATGAACACTTGAAAGTTTATGCCCATCAGGAAAGAACCTAACAGATACAGTCGCGCGTTGCGACTGAAGAGTCCGAGGTGCGCCAGGTAGTCGACCACGCCGTTCTTCCCACGCCCCAACCCTGAGATGGCATCTTCACCGATGGAGCCTGGCACGAGAGGATTTTTCATCGGTTGTCGTTCGAAGCCTGAACCCACTTTTCAAATAGGGCGCGAGCGGCGCCGGTGTCGAGAGCCGTCTGGGCTATGGATACCCCTTCGGCTATTGAGTCCGCTTTGCCGCCGACATAGATCATGGCGCTGGCGTTTAGAACAACACTGTCGCGATACGGACCGGTCTCGCCCTCAAGGATGCGACGCAGAATCTCGACGTTGTACATCGCATCGCCGCCACGCAAGGAGTCAGTATGGTGTCGTGACAAACCCAGTTGTTCCGGTTCAAGAACGTGATCGGCACGATTCCCGTCACGAAGTTCCACATAGTCGGTGGCTGCCACCACCGAAAATTCATCCAACCCATCACGGGCATGAGCGACTATTACATGTATCGAACCAGTCATCTCAAGGACATCGACAAACAGCGGCATCAACGCCTTGCCGTAAACACCGACAACCTGCCGTGTGACCCCCGCCGGGTTGGACATCGGTCCCAGGATATTGAAAACTGTCCGCACGCCCAGTTCTTTGCGTGGCCCGGCGGCATGCTTCATGGCGGGATGAAACCGTGGCGCAAACATGAATCCAAAACCATCCTGATTGATATTCTGCTGCACCGTCTCCGGTCCGGGATCGATATTACCCCCGGATGCTTCGAGCAGATCAGCCGAGCCGCACTTGGAGCTTACTGAACGATTCCCATGTTTGGCGATCGTAACCCCGGCCGCCGCTGCAACCAGCGCCGCCGCCGTAGAAATATTGAAAGTATGCGCGCCGTCACCGCCGGTACCGCAACCGTCCACGGCAGCGGCGTCATCAAGAGCGATTGTGACAGCGTGTCGCCGCATCGATTGAACGAACCCAGCCACCTCGTCGGCGGTCTCTCCCTTCTGTTTGAGGGCCACCAGCAAGCCCCCGATTTGTGTGGGAGTGGCTTTGCCACCCATGATGATATCCATTGCCTCAGACGCTTCCGGCATCGACAGGCTCTCACCAGCCAATAGTTTCTGCAAATGCGGTTTCAACATCAGAGGCTCTCCAGGAAATTCTTGAGCAGGTCCATGCCGCATCTTGTCAGAATCGACTCCGGATGAAACTGCACGCCGTACAGCGGCTGCTTCACGTGCTCAATACCCATAATAACACCATCATTAGTCCACGCGGTCAGATTGAACTCGTCCGGCAGGCTGTCCAAATCAACCACTAACGAATGATACCGAGTTGCTACAAATGGCGACGGGATACCTTTGAAAAGCGTCGCCTGGTTGTGGTGAATTTCCGAAGTCTTGCCGTGCATAAGCCGTCGCGCATAAGTAATCTTCCCACCGTACACCTGGGCAATCGACTGATGCCCCAAACAAACACCGAGTATAGGTATGGTCCCGGCGAGCCTTGCCACCAACTCGTTCATAATCCCCGCGTTCTCGGGGCGACCCGGGCCGGGAGACAGAACGATCCCTTTGGGTCGCATCTGTTGCACTTTCTTGATACTGATCGCATCATTGCGATATACCTGCACCTGTGCACCCAACTCCGCCAGGTACTGCACCAGGTTGTATGTGAAGGAATCGTAATTGTCCAACAGCAGAATCACGCCGCACCGCCTCCGGTTACGGCTTCTATGAGAGCCTGGGCCTTCGCTTCGGTCTCACGATACTCACGTGTCGGTTTGGAATCGGCTACGATACCCGCTCCCGCCTGAACGTAGAATCGTTTGCCCTTCTTGACGATAGTTCTGATCGCAATGCACGAGTCGAGGTTCCCCCAGAAATCCAGGTAGGCGATGGAGCCGGCATAAATGCCGCGTCGATACTTCTCCAACTCGTCGATGATCTCCATGGCGCGAATTTTGGGCGCACCGGAGACCGTTCCGGCGGGGAAACAGGCCGAGTGTCCATCGACCGGGCTGGTCCCTTTCTTGAGTTGGCCAACCACGGAACTTACGAGATGGATGACGTGCGAGTACTTCTCCACCACCATCTGCTCGCGCACGTTGACTGTCCCGGGTCTGCTCACGCGGCCGAGATCATTGCGACCCAGGTCGAGCAGCATAGTGTGCTCGGCAAGTTCTTTGGGGTCGGTCAAAAGGTCGGCGATGAGCCTCTTGTCGGCGCGCTCATCACGACCGCGCGGACGGGTACCGGCGATAGGTCTTGTCTCAATCTCACCTCGCTCCACTCGTACCAGCATCTCGGGCGAGGCGCCGATGATGGCGTTGTTGCCTGAATCCAACAGGAACATATACGGCGAGGGGTTGATTCGTCGCAAACGTCTATATACATCCAGCGCGGAACGATCCGAATCGATATGCCACCGCTGCGACAGGACGACCTG
>DAOVOW010000147.1 GCA_030629485.1 bacterium | reverse complement strand
AGCGGTAGGGGGGTGGCAAGCCGCTCTTTCGCGCTTCGCGCGCCAATCACAATTCAGCACACCAACAAGGCTGTAGGTTGAAACCATCCGGTTTCGACAATCTGTCAGCCCCCCCTATACTTTCACAAAATACTGCTCAGCGTGAATCTGACCGAGGGTTTTCTTGGAGTGTTTGACAAAGCCCTCTTTGACCAGAAGCTTCGTCATCTCCTCGATCATGAGAGGATGGCCGCAGAGAAAAACGTGCGTGTCGGCCGCGCTGGGATGAAAGCCCCACGCGTTATCGAGCACACCATCGATCCACAGCTTCTGCACGAATCCGGTGTGACCGTTCCAAGGTGCCGGGTCTTCGTGTGGGTGACTCAAGGTCGGCAGGTATATGAAACTCGGTGCGACGGCGGCCAGAGTCCCGAGTTCTGAAGGATAGCCCAGGTCGCTGGAATGGTAGGCGCCATGACAAGCTGCGAAACGCCGTTTGAGACCGCCGGCGATCTCAGTGCGAATCATGCTCATGTATGGCGCCACCCCGGTGCCGGTGGCGATCAGCACGGCGTTGAACTCTGCCCGTACTTCGGCCAGCGTGAACATCCCCTTGAACTTCTCAGACATCCAAAGCTTGTTACCCACCTTCAGACTGAGCAGTCGCGGTGAAAGTGAACCGGTGTGAACCAGCCCGATGTAGAATTCAATGTACTCTTTGGCCACGGATGACGATGCGATCGAGTAGGCTCGCAGGATCAGCTTATCAGGATTCTTTGGCGGGCGTTCTTCAGGCAGATCAGTGCCGACTCTGGCTATCGTGGCGGGCAATCCCAGCGAGGCGAACTGACCGGGAGTAAACTCCGGCAGTTCCCACCCTTCAGGCACCACCCGTAGTTTGATCAAATCGGGTGTGATTTCGATTCTCTGCGTTACGATCGCATTCGGTTCTTTGTCGGCCATCTGAAACCCCTGCCTGATCTCTTTCCACGTTGCCTTGAGTAACGATACATTTCAGATTTCATAATAAACCGGAGTAGTTCGATGTCAAGTTATTTGCACCGGCGGTTCAGAGGTTGCGGTTCGTACACAACTCCGACGGCGCCTGGATGTGGCATGCCGGGGGCGATCATACCGAGTTGGGATGGGCCGCACGGTTGGGAGATAAGGATTATCCCATGCGATGAGGAAAGCGATGGTGTCTACTGCGGCTGCGACAACTGCGAGACTGTATATGACCCCGACCAGATCGATAGCGACCGGGGTGAGGAGGAGTTCCTCGGGATCAACCCGTCTGAGGGCTCGCGGGACGAGCAACACAATCGTCGCGCCACCAATGAACACGGCAGGGATCCCTGCGCTTGTCGAACTGGAGGACTGCCCAAAAAACGAGAAGCGTGTATCGCCCGTAGAACCAAGAAACACCCAGCGTTGCGAGACCGAATCCCACTACGTACGCCCCAATCACGACGGCTTTCAGAATGGGCGTAGTGACGCGAACGTTGCGCGTGACGGGCGCGGTTTACCACCTACCGTGCACGCGGCTTGTTCGCTGCCGGCCGGCATACCACTCACGCGAAAGGACATCAGAAGAAATCTTGCCACATCTTGATTCCAAAGATGTTGAGTACCTGCAGAACCGCGAGCGTTCCTGCTGCAAACCAGGAGCGCAATCCGAAAACAGCGATCAACTCCTTGCTCGCAAAAAGGGTGATAAGAGGAGTCAGGAAGATCCACAGGCGCGCCGTTTCCGCAACGGTGCTGCCCATGAAGGCCATGGCGAGAAGAACAGCACAGAAAGACACAACGATAGGTTTGCAGCTATCATCGCTGGGTTGTAGTCGGCGACATGACCTGACTGCGTAAACTGCTGCCAGAGAAACGACTGCACCGCCGGACCAGATGGCGAATTCGAGCAGGTCCAGGCAGCCAATGTAGACAATGGTCCGCAAGGGCCACTCCTCAATCCTGAATCCCTGGTGAATAGACATGGAGAACCTGTAATTCTCGAAAACATTGTAGTTAAGCAGGAGGAAGAAGACTCCTTGCACAAGGGCAGCGCCTGAGAGATAGCAGATCAGCCGCAATGCCGCATGGGCCAGGAGTTGGCGACGGTTTTCGGAATTACCAGTCCGCCCCCATGCCACCCTTGGTATGACCTCCAGCGCGAGGATCAAGAAGATGAACGGAAGAAGAATTACGAGTGAAAACGAAACGAAGACGGCAACACTCGTGGTCACACCGGCGCAGAATAGCAGAGCGGTCTTTTTCAACCTGACACCATGAACAAAGAGGGCAACCGTGGTCACGAAGAGAAAGGGATACAGACATTGGTCCAAATGCAGGGTGATCAATGCAACAGGCGGCATGCATAGATATAGAATGCACGGGACATACGCCTGTTTCGGATCGAGATACAGTCTCGACAGAAGATAGAGAGGAACAAGTGTGAAATAGGAAAGGAGTGGCCAGAAGAACGAGGCGAAGGTTGCCATCCGTTCCAACATATTGTCGCTCGCCCATGGCAGAAGGCGTGACATTCGCTCTGTCGCCATGTAAAACAGCAACTGGCCTGGTGGTTTCGTGGCGTTTGGGTAGACCTCCAATTCACCAGTTTCTACCAGGGTCTGATAGTGACGGGCTACCCGCAACATGTTCGGCTGCTTGACCGCTTCTACGGCAAAGAGTGCATGCCCCGTGTGGAGCATACGATCTCGAATGCCGTTGATGCCTCTTCCCTCCATGAGTGCAAAGCCCTGTTGCACGGCGAAGCCAATGAGGATGAGAGCGAGAAGATTAATGCAGGGGCGAAACGAAGTCATCTTAATCAGGAAGACGGCTCCGACTGAGACGGCAAGAATGGGTATGATCAACCACCAAAGAGGAAGTGGCGTGTGAGTGGGACGCCAGAACCAGTGCGAGAGATACTGGTTGAGTGCCACATAGACCAACAGCAGGGAACACAGTGTCGCTAGCGCCAGGAGTGCCAATCTGATAGTTGCAGGTCGTGCAGAACGAGCGTCTTTAGGGTCGAGCCCGTGGTTGTTCTGCGGAGTTGTCATCATGAGCAGCCAACAAGGATTACACGGACTGTATAAACCGGCCTACATCTCGTCTACCGGGCTACGGACGCCGTGGCCTCCTTTGTTCAACACGTGGGTGTAGATCGTGGTCGTGCGGACGTCTTTGTGTCCAAGGAGTTACGATCGCATTCGGTTCTTTGTCGGCCATCTAAAACCCCTGCTTGATCTCTTTCCACGTTGCCTTGAGTAACGATACATTTCAGATTTCATAATAAACCGGAGTAGTTCGATGTCAAGTCATTTGCGCCGGCGGTTCAGATGTTGCGGTTCGTTCTACCCGCCTGGCGGCGCCTGGATGTGGCATGTCGGGGACGATCATACGGAGTTGGGAAGGGCCGCACTGTTGGGAGATAATGGTAGCTTGCTACCATCCTGGAACTCACACGCCTCAGCCCCGTAAAATCACTGTTGCTAATAGTGTACTATTCGTTACTTTGCAACTGACATGTACGAGGTTCACCCTTCGACTCCGCTCAGGGTGAGGTTGCGCGCGCGGAGCGCAAGAACGGGTTAACTTGTCAGGTCCGCAAGGGACCTGACCTGCAAGAAAGCGGATGGATTCCCGCCTTCGCGGGAATGACACGCTCAAGCCGTGTTACTCGCGCTCCGCGCGGCAGATATGGTCAAAAAGATGATTAGAACAATTGGACTCATACTGGTACTGTCCATAACGACACAACTGCACGCAGCGTCGCTGTTGATCCCGATGGACGATAGTCAGACCGATCATCTCAAGGCGTACGGCGTCTGTTTCCGTGCCCTGGACAAAGGTTACCATGCCGAGTGGTTGCTCAACTATCGCGGGGGGTCGTTCCTGATCGATGACGCTACGGAGATGAGTGACCTGTGTCTACTTATGGGTGTCTCGGCAGAACGAGTAACGTCCGGACAGGTGGCGGACATCTACCGTCAGATCGAGGTTGAGAATATGGAGCGGGTCGAGCTTGAGAAAGCACCCGTTATCGCCGTTTATTCTCCCCCCACCAACGAGCCGTGGGACGACGCCGTGACGCTCGCCTTGACCTACGCCGAGATCAAGTATGACAATGTCTACGATGAAGACCTGCTGGCCGGGGTGCTCGAAGAGTACGACTGGCTACACTGTCACCACGAGGATTTTACCGGCCAGTACGGCAAGTTCTACGGCGCGTTTCGCAATCAGCTTTGGTACCAGGCAGAGGTGCGAAGCAACGAGGAAATGGCCCGGAAGTTGGGCTACAGTAAAGTTTCTCAGATGAAACTCGATGTGGCCAGGACAGTGTACGATTACGTTCGTCGCGGTGGGTTCTTTTTCTCGATGTGTTCCGCGCCGGAGACGATCGATATCGCGCTCGCCGCCGAGGGGTTGGATATCGTGCCGCGCCAGATCGACGGCGACCCTGTTGATCCCGGTGCTCAGGCAGCCCTTGATTTCACACGGACCTTCGCCTTTGAGAACTTCCGACCGGAGTTCGATCCGATGGTGTACAGCCACTCCGACATCGACACCTATCCGGACAGATTGGTGCGGTTTCTTGATGAACGTCAGGACTATTTCTACCTGTTCGATTTTGCCGCCAAGCTTGACCCGGTGCCGACCATGCTGACGCAGTGTCATACCAACACCGTCAACGGTTTCATGGGTCAGACTACGGCCTTTCGCAAGTCGCTGCTGAAGAAATTCGTGATCGTCCTGGGCCAGCCGGACAATTTTGACGAAGTACGCTACATCCACGGTAACCTCGGACGCGGCACGTTCACCTTTCTGTCCGGTCACGATCCGGAGGACTATCGCCACATGGTCCATGACCCACCAACCGAACTTCTGCTGCACAAACATTCGCCGGGATATCGTCTCATCCTGAACAACATCCTCTTCCCCGCCGCCAAGAAAAAAGAGCGCAAGACCTGACAGCTGGTTAAGCCCTCAAACCTGTTCAGCAATATGTCCGGGCGGCGGCTGTGCCCACACAGAAACCCAGACAAGACTATCATTTTTTATCATCGCTTGCCTAATTTGGGAATGTATAATGCTTAAACGCAGATGAGCGCGGTCTCTCGGACGGTAGAGTTTCGTGTCGATTCGACGCGGTCATCAAAAGGGAAAGGAGTCACAAGATGCGCATGTTGAAAATCCTGACCATTCTGGCGGTGGCGCTATTGGCGCAGGGCTGCTTCGTTCTCTCAATACATCCCCTGTACTCAGAGAAGGAGTTAGTGTCTAACGACAACCTGCCGGGAACCTGGACAGGTTCTGACGATGACAAGGGATTTTGGACCTTTGAGGAAACCGAGAAAAACGGATACCGCATGACAGTTGTTGAGGAGGGTAAGTCGGACGGTTTGTTCATCGCCCACCTGATCCAACTTGATGGTAGGTATTTCCTGGATCTCTATCCCGAAGAACCCGATAGTGCCAACGAGCACTTCCTTAGCCATGTCATCTCTGCTCACTCGTTCTGGCTGGCCGACATCGGCCAGGACACGTTGCGTCTCGCTTCGCTCGACTACGACTGGCTGAGGGACGCCATCAAGGCAGGAACGGTGGACATCGGACACGAACAGCTTGAGCACTTTCTGGTTCTGACCGGTGACACTCGTGAACTCCAGGCTTTCGTGGTCAAGTACGTCGATGAGGCGTTTGAGGATTTCGAGGAAGTCTACCGCGTGAAGTGAGCGACTACGTGCAACGGCCGCACATGCTCAGTGACGACTGAACTTGGCAGCATGATGTTGGCCGATTCCATT
>DAOVOW010000126.1 GCA_030629485.1 bacterium | reverse complement strand
GCAACCTGGCGCTTGAGCTTGGTATCCTCAGCCAGGTACACCTCACCCATGCCGCCGGCGCCGATCTTCTCAGCGATGCGGTAGTGCGCCACCATCGTGCCCTTGGTCAGCACGACGTGAGTGCGCGTCTTGTCGTCGTCAGGTTCCATGTCAGTTCCTGCTGCTACTTCGTTCCTCTACCGATCTCCACCCAGGGGGTGCGGTATGTATCGTAGAAACAACCGAACGCTCCAGCCTCACTGTATCAGTCCACCGACGGATCTTAAGGCCAGAGTCGGACGACACGATTTCCTTTGAATTTGTTTCTTCTCTCAAAGTAAGCTGTTATGATAATGGTTGGCAACGTCAAAATGGATCAACATTGGCGGATTGGTTGCCGTCACGGCCGATTGAAAGCAGGAAGCTATGGACTGGCGATCGGAAGAGTGGAAACCAACGAAGCTCGCTAAGAGCCTTAATTGCCTTGACGCCACCGGAAGAAAGGTTATATTATCGGGCTTTATTATTTGAGGAATATGACAAAATGAAACGAACATTCCAACCGTCGAATCGCAAGAAGCTGAACGACCACGGCTTTCGATCACGTATGGCCACCAAGGGCGGTCGCAGAGTGTTAGCCCGGCGTCGGGCCAAGGGCCGCAAAAGATTGACTGTCAGTGTTGGCCGAAAGAAATAAACTCCCAAGGGCTACCAGCTTGAGAAGTCGCCGCGACATTGAGCGATTGTTCAGAGACGGCCGACGGCATACCGGCAACAGCCTGGTATGTGTATGGCAGCAATCTGATCGTTTCCAGTACGGCGTCTTTGTTGGGCGCGCATTGGGATCGGCGGTTCAGCGAAACCGCATCAAACGTCGCCTTCGCGAAGCGATTCGCTTATGTCGAGGCGGCTTGAAAGAACCGGTGAGGTTTGGTATCGTACCCCGTCCTGCCTCCGCCGAGACTGGTTTTAGGCAGTTACATGCAGAAATCAATCAGACAATCGAACACATCAACGATGCCCTCAACTGAGGTGGGGCTGATTGCTCGCATTCTCATCTTATTGATTGACGTCTATAGATACAGTCTATCGCCCATTTTTGGTAATGGCTGTCGTTTTGACCCGTCATGCTCCCATTATGCGCAGGATGCGCTACGGAAGCACGGAGCATGGCGTGGGAGCATAATGAGTGTCAAGCGAGTGCTCCGGTGCCACCCGTGGCATGAGCCCGGCTATGACCCGGTTGAGTAAATTCACGGATGGACTGAGTATAATAGGAAGATTCAGACAGGGAAGGCAAAATTGGACAAGAAAACGCTACCTTTGGTCATATTGCTGGTCATTGCAATTGTATTCTACGGCCAAATACTTGAGTTCTTAGGGCTGGTCGAACCGGTACCGGAACCGACCACGATACAGGCTGATTCCACGCGGGTAGCGCCTGACTGGGCGGAGGCAGAGCAGCAGGTAGAGACTGAGATCGAACGGTATCCGGCTGAGCGGCTTGTCCCTACACTTGTGGAATCAACCGACAGCCTCGGACGCGACACCATTTTTGTAGTGACCAACAAATACGAGGTGGTTCTTAGCAGCTACGGTGGCGGTCCGGTCTCTCTCAAGTTGCTTGAGTACACATATCGCGACGGCCAAATAATCGAGATGCTCCCCGACGCCATCGAAGCTACCCCTACGGCGACTTTTGCCGGCGGCACTTTTTCGACGGCCCGGATCGCCTTTACATCGAACCTCCAACCCGGTCACTATGACGCCACCCGCGACACGTTTGAGGTGGTGTACACTTATGACAACGGCAACGGCGGTCAACTTCGGCGAACGTTGCGGTTCTACCCGGATGCCTATCACTATGACCTGACCCTGGACCTCGTCGGCATCAACTCGCTGGGGTTTAGCGGCTCGTACCGTTTGACCTGGAACACACCGCTCGGTGTCACCGAACCGCAGCCGCGTAGCGACTACGAGGCGATGCAAGCTGTTACCATGCAGGGCGGTTCGCGTGAGGCGCTTGATGACTTCGACGACGGACGTTTGAACCAGACGATGCAAGGTCTCACGTCATGGGTCGGCGTCCGTCAGAAGTATTTCGCGGCCGTATTGATTCCTCGTCGCGAAGTCAACGACGTGTTTGCCAACGGCGTGAAGGAGAAGGTATCGACCCCCGACGGCAGCATCGAAGCACGTCGCATCACCGCCGGCATGGTCCTTGATTTTGCCGGTGTGTCAAACCTGAGCGACACCGTCACCGTCTTTGTCGGCCCGCTGGATTACTTGCTGCTTTCTGAGTACAATGTCGGGCTGGAAGACATGCTCGACATCGGCACCACGCCATTCGTCGGGTGGATCATCAAACCGTTCGCCCTCGCTATCATCTGGGTGTTGCCGCGCATGTACGATTATGTTCCGAACTACGGCATGGTCATAATCCTGTTCGCCCTTCTGGTGAAAATCATCACGCTGCCGTTGTCTATGAAATCGTTCAAGTCGATGCAGGCGATGCGTGATCTGCAACCGAAAATCGAAGAACTCAAGGTCAAGCACAAAAAGAACCCGCAGGCAGTGAACAAGGAGATGATGAAGCTTTACAAAAAGCATGGCGTTAATCCCATCTCCGGATGCCTGCCCATGTTGCCGCAGATGCCGCTGTTTTTTGCGCTCTTCAGTGTTTTCCGCTCCACCATCCTGCTGCGCGACGCACCCTTCGTCTGGTTCATCAGCGATCTGTCGCGCGGGGCATCGGGTCTCACCGATCCCTACATGATTTTGGTTGTGATAATGGTGGTAGCTCAGTTCCTCTCGCAGAAACTGACCATGCCGAGCACGGCGCAGAACAAGATGATTGGCTACATCATGCCGCTGTTTATGGGTTTCATCTTCTACAAATTCGCGGCCGGGCTGGTGCTATACTGGGTGTGTTTCTCTGTTTTCTCACTGCTGGACTACGTGCTGTTCAAGCGCCGAAAGAATACAGAAGTTATGACGACGTAGTCTATGCCGCCGAAAAAAAAAACCCTGACCTGCTGGGCGGCGACACCATCGCCGCCGTGATTACGCCGCCGGGACAAGGCGGCATTGCCGCTGTCCGAATCGCCGGCGAACGCAGTCTGAATCTTCTCAAAAGGCACTTCAAATCCTCCCGTGGACGCCAAGTGGCGTGGCGTCCCTTTCAGATGCGGACCGGCTGGTTTTGTGGCAGCAGCGGCGAGCGGCTCGATGAAGTCATGGCAGTATACATGCCGGCGGGTCGCTCATACACAGGTTTGAGGCAGGCGGAGATATACTGCCACGGCGGCTCTGAGGTAGTTACGCTATTGCTGGGTCAGTTGTTAACATCAGGCGCGCGAGCCGCAGAACCAGGTGAGTTCACGCGTCTGGCCTTCCTCAACGGGCGCATGGACCTTACCCGAGCCGAAGCGGTCGCCGAGATTATCGCCGCCAATACGGAGACATCGCTCAATGTGGCACGGGAGCATTTATCGGGAGCATACGCGGAGCATATTGAGAGACTCCGAAAGGGGCTGGTGGAGATACTCGCGGAAATCGAAGCCTCTATTGACTACCCCCAGGAGGATATCTCACCCGAAGACCATGGGAGCAACGCCGATGCCCTCAGCCAACTGATCTCAACGATCAGCGCCCTCAATAAGAGCTATGACTCAGGACGTATCCTTCGTGAAGGATTCAAGCTGGTAATTGCGGGTCGGCCTAACGCGGGGAAATCCTCGTTATTCAACCTGCTCCTGAAGCAGCAGCGAGCGCTTGTGGCGCCGACTCCAGGGACCACGCGAGACTACCTCTCGGAGTGGATCGAATTGGATGGTCTGCCGGTTAACATCATAGATACCGCTGGGCTTCGTCTTTATAGTGGCCAGGTCGAAAAGGCCGGGCAGCGAGTGGCAAGGCAGTTAGTCTCGGATTGTGACCTGGTATTGTGGATCGTCGATGTGTCACGCAAGAGATGGCGCTCGGAGGCGCGGTCCGATCTTGCACATCTCAAGGCGCGTCGTAGTCTTTTGGTGGGCAACAAGATAGATCTGCTAACCAAGAGCCTTGAGCATGGGAATTCGGACTCGGATGAACTGATTCAGATCTCCTGTCTTACTCGAAGGGGTTTTTTGAAGTTCGTGCAGCGGCTGGCCCAACGAGTTCATTCGTCCATGCCTGATCTTACCTCCGGGCTGGTGGTAACTTCGGCGCGGCATCGTCAAAAGCTGCAAATAGCAACTCGACAGATGAAACGGGCTGCTCGTTTACTTCGGCGCCGTGAGTCACCCGAGTTGGTCGTCTTCGAACTGCGTTTGGCGGCTGATGCGTTGGACGAAATCACGGGAAAAATATACAATGAGGAAATCCTGGATCAGATTTTCTCAAAATTCTGTATCGGCAAATAGGTTTCACATGAAACCCAGTCAAGCTGGGATTCTCGGCCTCCAGCCGCAGGAAACTGCCTGTGATGCCTTGACTGTAACATGAGCAAGATATGACGGATTACGACTTTGACATAGTAGTTGTCGGCGGAGGACACGCCGGGGTTGAGGCTGCGCTGGTGGCCGCTCGGATGGAACGTCGGGTGGCAATCGTTACCATGGATGCCAAACGGCTGGCTCTGATGTCATGCAATCCGGCCGTAGGTGGTATCGGTAAGTCACACCTTGTCAAGGAGATAGATGCACTTGGCGGCCTCATGGCGGAAGCCATCGACGCTACCGGGATACAGTTCAGACGGCTCAACCTGTCCCGTGGACCGGCCGTCTGGTCAACCAGGGCGCAGGCCGATCGAGTGGAGTATAATCAGTTTGTCTGCGATCATGTCAGCCGAACAAAGGGTGTTGAGATTATCGAGGATATCGTGGATGGGATAACTGTCCGTGATAACTCAGTGGCAGCAGTCAGGACCGTGTCAGGCCGGCAAATCAGCGCCGGGGCGGTGATTGTGTGCTCCGGGACTTTTCTTTCCGGGCTGATCCATATCGGCGAGGAGAAGATTGAGGCCGGCCGCATGGGTGAACCGGCAGCATATGGGCTATCGGAATCACTTCGCGGGCTCGGCTTCGAGGTTGGACGCTTGAAGACCGGCACACCGCCACGGCTGGACGGCGACACAATCGACTGGTCGCTATGCCAACCTCAACCGGGTGAGGAACCGATACCGTTTTTCTCCTGTCGTTCACCTCGCCGCCGGTTCGAGCAGGTGCCCTGTCACCTGACTTACACTACTGATGAAACCAAGCGCCTGATCTCGGCCAACCAGCATCGATCACCGATCTTTTCAGGTCAGATAAGCAGCACCGGGCCGCGTTACTGCCCATCAATCGAGGACAAGTTTCATCGCTTCCCCGATAAAGAGACACATCAGATCTTTCTAGAACCCGAAGGAAACGGCACTAACGAGATATACCCCAACGGCTTTGCGACGGCGCTGCCACAGGATATACAGGAAGTGGCTATCAGAACGGTACGCGGGCTGGAGCGGGCGGTGATCACGCAACCGGGCTATGCTATCGAGTACGACTACTGCCCACCGAGTCAGATCAAGCCTTCTCTGGAGACGAAGTCCGTTCGCGGCCTGTTCTTCGCCGGACAGATCAACGGCACCTCGGGTTACGAAGAGGCAGCGGCTCAGGGCCTGATGGCTGGAGTGAATGCTGCGCTGTATTTGGAAAAGGCGCCGCCCTTCATTCTCGACCGGTCGGAGGCTTACATCGGGGTGATGATTGATGATCTGTGTACGCGCACGATCACCGAACCGTATCGCATGTTCACCTCTCGGGCGGAGTATCGCTTGGCGCTGCGTGAGGACAATGCGCGGGATCGCCTTTACCGGTATGCTCACAAGTATGGCTTGGTGGAGAGTGATGAGGTTGAGGCATTTTCAACTCTCGAGGCCCAAACCAAAGAACTGGTCACGTTGTTGGAGAAAAAGCGAGTCAAAGTGGCTGAGCTTGGTTCGGCCGGCGAACGTTTCCAAAAAGCCGACCGGGTGAGTCTGGCCAACCTGATCCGGCAGCCCAACCTGTCGATTGATGAGGCCCTGACTCTGGCCAGGAAATTCGATGGTCATTTTCAAGGTAGCCCGGAAGCGCTTCAGAGAGCTGCGATTCTAATAAAATACAGCGGCTATCTGGACAAACAGCAGCGCGAGATTGAAAAATTCAAGCGAATGGAAGGGTTGGCGATCCCGGAGAGTTTTG
>DAOVOW010000336.1 GCA_030629485.1 bacterium | reverse complement strand
GTCAACACTCCCGCGTATTGTGACCACGTCATACCTGGGGCGCGGGGTCACCCGACGCCACAGTCCCTGAACGGCCTTGTCAACATGCCCGAGGAGGATGGCTGAAAACATACATCTGCATTTTGCAGTTGCGCGACGACCGACGTTGAGTTATTTAGTGCCTGTTACAGGTCTGTCCTATCCGTGACCAGACATGGTTACAGAAGGATCGGGCTTGCCCATGCCCCCGTGGTGTAACGGATAACGCGTCGGCCTCCGGAGCCGTAAATCCAGGTTCGATTCCTGGCGGGGGTATTGTTAATGGAATGATGGGAAGGTATCAGAGAGACCGTCTACTCTACAGGAGGTCCAACCTATGAAGCCTTTACCGCCTCTCCCCCACCCTTGCCCCACTTGATAAAACCGAACAGGTCCGACAGTACTTTCGGGAAAAAGGCCAGCCACAAGATCAGCGGCATGGCGTCGTTCACGAGGTAGATCGGGACGATGATCCGGTATGCGCTTTTCGACATCGAGTATGCCTCGACGATATAATAGATAGCGACCGACATGAAGATGTGTACGAGCACGATGACGGCCAGACCGACGAAAAGCGCCGTCAACGTTCGTTTCCAATTCCTAACCAGTCCGGGCGTTGCCAGCAGCAGGGCCAGATATGGCACCAGGTTGGTGAAGTGCTCCGCGGTCAACGCCAGATGCCAGACGCGGACGCCGAACAGTTTGAAAAAGAAGGTCGCAACGGGATCAATCCAGTAAGGATAGGCATGCTGGGCGTGTGCGAACCAGAGCCAGCCCAGAATCAGCGTGGCGGGCAGCAGTTTAAGAAGAAACAGCCACAGGTTTCTTTTCACGGTACACCACCAGATACAACCAGCCGACCCAGACCGACCCGATCATGATTATCAGCGTCCCCTGCCAAAAGTAGAGATGCATGAAGTCGAACGCTGCCGGCCAAAAAGCGCCAACTACAATCAGCAGCGTAATGCGCACCACGTTGAACAGGTAGATGGCGGGCAAACCGATCAGTAAACCAATGAGTTTCTTACGAACAGTCGTCGAGAAGGACAGCACCGCGGCGAGGTAAATAACCATCTCCAGTAAGCCGGTACATTCATCGATGATCTCCACCATAAAGCCGTGGAAGGTACAATGCTTGCCCTGGTACCACACCTCGTCTGAGAAGATCGAAAGGACAAAACCAGAGATATGCGCCGTCGCCTTCATCAAGGGAATGAGGCTGTCATGATAGCTGGCCGTCACGTGCGCGTAGAGCCCGCCGAAAACAGCCAGACCGACCAAAAACAGAATTATGAATTTGAGAACGGGTGAGAGTTTGCGGGCCCGTTTTCCGGACGCCGGGGCTGGTTGCGAATCGTTCGGGGTCGGGCTCGAATGATCGGAGTCGTTCTGCGCTGTCATGCGGCTAATTTAATCCATAGATGATGAAGTCGCAACAGGTAATCTGTCCGCTGATACGCTTGTCGTTGAATGGCAGACGGCAAAAGAATCTGTGCTCTGTTGTGCTCTCCCGAGTCGGTGCTGTCAAAAAATGTAGGTGAGAACCACCGCCAGCCAGACGATGACTACCGCCAGATTCCCCGCCCAGTGACCGCTGCCCACAAACATAGCGATAGCTGAATAGATCAGCGCAATCCCCAGCCGGGCGGTCCATTTGGCCAGATGCGCGACGTGATAGGCATCGGCGAGCAACAGCAACCCGGCCAGCGCCAAGGCCACGTAGACCAACCAGTACGGTTCACTCCTGGTTGATGATGACGACTTGTTATTCCCCATGGTCGCACTCCTTCAGGAATCGCTCGATGCCGGCCGCGATCCCTTTGGCTACTTTCTTGCAGAACTTCCCCGTTTTCAGCAGAGCTTCCTGTTCTGGAAGTATCATAAAGGCGCACTCAACCAGCACGGCCGGATACTGGGTCGGACGGTTGACAGCCAGGTTTCCGTGAAACAAACCATAGTCGTTCAATCCGGTCGCCTTTAGCAGTTCTTTCTGAATCGACCGGGCCAGGTCCATCGAATGCAGATGATAGTAATATGTGGAACTGCCGTTGTTCACAAAGGGATTCACCCCGTCGGGGAGGGCGTTATTGTGGATGGAGACGAACAGGTCGGCTTCGTTGGCCCTGGCAATGGCCGGGCGGTCATACAGGGCCACATGGCGATCATCCTGACGGGTCATGATAACCTTGGCGCCGCGTCGCCTTAGTTCCTTCTTCAGAGCCAGAGCCAATTCCAAATTGGCCTCTGCCTCAGTGTACCCGGTCGGTCCGATGGCGCCCGGGTCGCGGGAATGACCGGGATCAATCACGATTGTCTTGCCCCGGATGTGCGTGACATCGGCTGGGGCTCGATTAAGTTGAAAAACAAGAGTGTTGCCGGAATAGTAGCTGTCGTACCCCCAGAGATCGCCGGTGAGTTGGAGCTTAAGTTCATAGAGCCCCGGCTCTGGTTGTGACCAACTAGCCAGATCAATCAGGCTGTCGGAAAAATCGTAGCGAATCCAATCGGTGTCGGTAGTCACACCGAACAGTTGCACCCGAATAGTGCGGCGGTTGTCCTCGATGATGCGAAAGGGATGCTTCCCCGTGAGTGGGAATTCCACCCGCACGTGATCGGCGGCAGCGTACGTACGGATCGACCTCAGGTATGAATGCGGCGGAAGGATACCCCTGGCCAGTGCTTCCACCGACCGCCGAGCTACCCATCCAAACTGCGTCTGAGAAAGTTGAAGGCGATACCAATTACCCTCGGCCGACACCACCAGAGCCTCTACGCCTTCCGGCTGAAATATCGACAGATACCCTTTTCTCGGACCATGCCTGACGATCTGAACTGAATCGGTGAATCTGACCGTGAACGGGAAAGTCGGGTCGTTGAAACTCACCCGATACGAACTCGGTTTTTCAACAGCACCGGCCTGCATCCACAGCAGGTACCGGTGAAGTTCCAGGGCTGAGACATGCATCAACCATTCGGCTATGACCGTTTCTCTCGACGGCGGCGCCAAGTGGTAAAGAATCTGCGCAGTATCGATGCGGGCGGTATCCGACACATCGTAGAAGCCGGTATAGATACCACGAATCTTCAGCGAATCCGGCACGGCGCCGGCGCCGAAAACCGCCTTGCCCCAATACGGCTGCAAACGTGGTGGGGATTCCGACATCGGCACTGAATCTACCACGCCCTCGATAGAAAACCAGGCGCGGCAGTTCGGTGTGCCACGAAAAGCAACCGCCAACCTGTCTCCCGCGCGTAGTTCCACACTACCGCGCGGTGGCCTATAATCGCCTGCGATCACCAGTGAATCGGCGTTCAACGGTGGTGTCGGTTCGGGAACAAACACCGTCATGTTCTTTGACAGCCGCACCGAGTATGGCAGCGACGGTTGTGAGTAGGGAGACTTAATCCGCGACTGATAATCAG
>DAOVOW010000156.1 GCA_030629485.1 bacterium | reverse complement strand
TGGGCCAAGCTGGCTGTTGGGCTCGTTCTTGAGGGGGCGGTCTTGGGGTTGGTGGCCCTGATGTTCTTCGATAGTTACCTTGAGGTCAAAAAGCCGGAGTCATCCCCGCTGAAGTTGGTCCTCTCGTCCTGGGGGCAACTCATCCTGGGCTGGGTTTTGCTCAATGGGCTGATGCTTGCGGCGACCCTGATTCTCCCTCAGTACCTGGTGGACTGGTTATGGGGATCGCCTCGAAGGATGATGGTCTTCGAGTTCGGAATAATGCCGGGCATCTTCACCCTTATGCTGGCCATGTTGTATTTCGTTATTCCGTCCATCGCGGTCTATGGTGACAACGTCCTGGAGGGGCTGAAACGTTCGTTGGGGATATTCATCAGGAATCCGATTACTTGCCTCATTCTGGCCTTTGCCGTCATTCTGGGCCAGACGTTGATTTCGGTGGCAGCGGGGCGGCCGGTGACGATAATCGAAAAGTTCCGGCCGGAACTGGTCTACTGGGTCTTGCTGTCCGGCCTGGCGGTCAATGCCCTGGCTTCGTTTCTGTGGATGGGTACGGCCGTTCGGTTCTTGATAGACGAAGAAGAGTAGGCTGCCGTACCGGCCATTCCTGCAAAGAACAAAGTTACTCCTCTCGAGACGGGCGACAGTATTGAGTCCTCGTCAGGAACACATCAGTCCAAAACAAGACTTTCCTGCCCCATGATACGGTAGTCCCGCCTGAGGTTTCTGTTACCAATACTGGTTCGCCGGACGGATCGATCATAATTCTGTTTTTTTGTGCCTAACTGCCGGATATCCTGTTTTCCCCCTTCAAAATCTACGATAACCGCCGATATATGCGATATAACGGAAGATACCAGATAAGATGCAAATGAAGAACATATTGCTGGTTGATGACGACAAGGATCTTTCCCAGTCGTTGGCCAACCTGTTTGATCCGGAGAAATTCAATTTCAGTTTTCTGGATGACGGCACCGAAGTCTGCGAGTTTGTCGATGAGCATGACGATATCGATTTGGTAATGCTCGACGTGAACCTGCCGAGTCTTTCGGGACTTGAGGTTCTCAAGCAAATCAAGCAGCACAAGGAGAATCTTCCCATCATCGTAATCTCCGGTTTTGTGTCAACTGATGATGCTATGGAAGCGATGCGCGAGGGCGCCTTCGAGTACCTGACCAAGCCGTTTCAGATTGAGAAGCTGATCGATACCGTCAACAAGGCTTGTGGTTATTCCACTGCTCACAAGAGTTCCGTAACAACAGCGGTTCAAGAAGAAGCGACCCAGTCTGGTATCAATGAGATTGTAGGACAGTCACCGGAAATAGTGGAGATCGCCAAGCTGATCGGACAGGTGGCCAAGTCCGATGCAGCAGTGTTGATCATCGGTGAATCCGGCACCGGCAAGGAGCTGGTCGCGCGGGCCATTCATCGTCATTCCAAACGCCGCGCCAATGCCTTTCTTTCGGTTAACTGTGCGGCTCTGCCCGAGACATTGTTGGAGTCCGAGTTGTTCGGTCACGAGAAAGGTGCTTTCACCGGGGCCTACTTCAAGCGGATCGGCAAGTTCGAGCAGGCCGACAGCGGTACCCTCTTCCTTGACGAAATCGCCGACATGACCATGCTCACGCAGTCCAAGCTGCTGAGGGTTCTTCAGGACAAGAGCTTTCAGCGAGTCGGCGGCAGCGAGAACCTCACCGTCAACGTGCGTATTGTGGCGGCGACCAACAAGTCGCTGGTGCAGTGCATGAAGGAAGGGTCCTTCCGCGTTGATTTGTTCTATCGTCTCAAGGTCGTATCGATCTATATCCCACCATTGCGCGAACGCCGGGTTGACGTCCCCCAGTTGGTCGGATACTTCTGCAAACGGTTTGCCTCCCAGCTTGATCAGCCAATCCGGCGCGTTTCCAAAAAAGCAATGCAGATGCTGACCAAGTATCCGTGGCCGGGCAACGTGCGCGAACTGGAAAACAACATCCAGAACGCTCTGGTCATGTCCAAGAACGAGACACTGCAGCCGGAGGACTTCCCGGTCTTCTCTGAAGACACGTCGAAACTACAGATCGATCTGTCGACTTTGAAAGATGACTACACCGAGACATTCGCTAAGATTATTGATCCGATAATGCCCAAGCTGATTGTCAATTCACCGGGTCAGATATTTCACTTCCTTGAGAGCGCCTTTGAACGGGCGGTGATATCCAGTTGCCTGAAGCATTTTGACGGTAACCAGGTGAAAACCTCCGAGACCCTGGGGATCTCTCGCAACACCCTCCGCGACCGCATCTCACGCTACGGGATTTATTAAAGTTTCTGTCAGCATTGTTCAGTTCCTATGTATCGCAGAGGGCGCAACTCACCAGCGACAACCTCACTTTGTGATTCCCATTTGTTGATGGGCAGAGTATAATACCCCCATGAAACTCTGTCATATTGCCGACAGCCATCTCGGGGCGGGGGAGAACCATCCCCGACGCGGTGAGAGCGGTCTCACGCTCCGGCAGGAAGACATTGTCAATGCCTTCTGCGAGGCGATAGATAAGATTATCGCGATCAAGCCGGACCTCTGCATCCACGCCGGCGATCTGTTTCACAGGGTGCGCCCGATCAATCGTATCATGGCGATTGCCGCCGAACAACTGCACCGGCTGGCTGAAGTGAACAGTATCCCCACTATCATAATCAGCGGCAACCACGATGCTCCCAAGCAGCCTCATATTGGAGCGGCGATAGAGGTGTTCAGGCAGATCGACAATCTGCACGTCGTGGCGTCCGGCAGGCTTGAAATTGTACGGGTCGGCGAGGTCGTAGGCCATGCGCTGCCGCATTGCCTGACCGTAGCGGCGCAGCAGGAACAGTTGACTCGGATTGCACCCGACCCCGAGGCCCGGTTCAACGTTCTGGTGGCTCATGGAGTTGCGGCCGGGATGCCGGAGTTCTCAATGGCCGATCTGGGAGAGCAGGAATTCCCCCTGGAGTTGCTGGATCGTTTCGACTACGCGGCGTTGGGGCATTTTCACGATTTTAGCCGTGTCTCCCGGCGGGCGTACTACGCCGGATCAACCGAGCGGCTGTCGCAGGCGGAACGGGAGGCGAACAAAGGTTTTGCGGTAGTCGAGTTTGATCCGTTGGCGGTTCGGTTTGAGCCGGTTAGTTGTCGCCGGATGGTGGACGCGCCGGTGATCGACGCCGTCGGAATGCGCGGTGATCAGTTGCTGCAGATTCTAACCCATACCGTGGAGCGCATCGATACCTCCGACAAGATCGTGCGCGTGAGTGTCGCCGGTGTCAGTGAGGAAACTCTCAAGACGATCCCGGCTGCTCAGATAGCGGCTCTGAAGCAGAAGTCGTTTGCGCTCGATATCCGTCTGGAAAAAGAAAAGTCTGATGAAACTTCAGAATCCTTCGGGCGCAGCTCGATTGGACGGATCGATGCCGCCTTTATCGAATTCCTGGATATCGTAGACCTACAAGGGTTTGACCGCGACCGTTTGAAGCGCGAGGCACTGAAGTACCTGGCGGTGGAGGAGTAACGATTCATGTGCACGGCGTACGTCCTCGTGCGCCGCGGTGATCTCGAATCGTTGCTTTACCGAGCGAAGGAGATTGCCGCGCTCCCTTCGGTCGCTCGCAATGACGAGAAAAGGAGCTTTCATACAAGCCCGTTCGTCCGGGCTTGTGGGCCGTCCTGAGCTACTTGTGCTGCGTACATACACGAATCTCAATTCCCATACTCCATGAACGGTAGAAGCTCAAGGCCATGCAGGATCACTGCGAATACCGCTACCGGCGTGATGTATCGCAGGAAGAACCTGAGTCCCTTGTATAGAAGACCACGTGAACCGAATTCGTCGGCGCGGTCCTTGTCTTTCATCACCCAGGCGATAAACAGGCAGGTGAACAAACCACCGATCGGCAGCATGTAGTTGGTGGAGAAGTCGTCAAAGAAATCGAAGAACCCTTTTCCTGAGAACGGAACAGACCAGGCGCTCACCGCCGAGAAAATCCCTAATACATAGATGCCTGCACCCAGAACAAGGGTGGCGGCAATACGGCTCCAGCCTCTCCGGTCCACAAAGTAGGAGACGACCACCTCAAGCAAACTGATTCCGGACGTTACCGCGGCGAAGGTCAACAGCACAAAGAACGGCACCGATATCCACGGGCCGATGTCCTTGAACAATACCGGCAGCGTTTTGAAGATCAAACCCACGCTTTGCCCCGGTTCCATCCCGAAATGGAAAACCATCGAAAAGATAGCTATCCCGGCCACGAGCGCGACCACGGTATCGAGAAACGATATGGCTATGGCGTCACGCACGAGGCTGGAGCCGCGCCTCATATAGCTGCCATAGGTGATCATGGCGCCCATCCCCAGCGACAAGGTGAAGAAGGCGTGGCCCAGCGCCGACAGGACACCCTCGGCGCCAAGCTTGGAGAAGTCAGGCTTGAACAAAAAGGCCAGCGCCTTGCCGCCGCCCTCGGTGTAGAAAAGACCGTAGCAAGCCAGGCCGATCAAAATCGCAAACAGCGCCGGCATCAATATCTTGCTCCAGCGTTCGATCCCCCGCTTGACACCGCCGATTACGATGCCGATGCACATAGCCATAAAGATCGTGTGGTAAAAAATCGATTGCCCCGGAGAAGTGACCAGTTCGCCGAATTCAGACTGGATGGCCTCGGCCGTGCCCTGAAAGCCGGCGATAGCCTTGAAGATATAGGCGAGCGCCCAACCGGCTACAACACTATAGTAGGACAGAATGACGAAACCGGAGGCCACTCCAAGCCAGCCCACCAATTGCCACGGACTGCCCTCGCGATGCAGTTTTTGAAATGCGCCCACCGGGTTCTGCTGCGCACGGCGACCGATGATCAACTCGGCCAACATCAGCGGCAAGCCGACAATCAGCACGCACACCAGGTATACCAGGACGAAGGCGCCGCCGCCGTAATCGCCGGTGATATAGGGAAACTTCCAAATGTTGCCCAAGCCGATAGCCGATCCAGTGGCGGCCAGGATGAACCCGACACTGGTTGTCCAGTTGCCGCGTCCGGAACTCTTGTTAGTGTCCTGGTAGTACTCCTGTACGTTGGGCATGGATGCATCTCTCCCGTTCAATAGGTGAACCGAAAACCGGCGACTCCAAACGGCCACCAGCCGAACTGCTGCCGAATACACCTGGATGATAGATGTACCAACACGCAATCCCCGGCACGTCAGGCAGCAAGGAAGATCACGTCCGATTGCCTGTCAACTTTTAACGGCACCAGGCTTGCTTTTTTGTTGACCATTGCCAAAAGGAGCGCTACGATAGCTGCGAATTAACAGTGTAGAGTACTATGCCGGACGACACATCTGATTAGGAGAAGCATATTATGAAGAAAGCAGCAATTATCGTTGCAACAGTCTTATTGGCAGGGGCAGCGTACGGCGACGGATTCGATGCTTACGGATCGGCGTTTGGGACGTTGAGCAAAGCGCAAGTTATTGGACAGGGGGCTGGCGACATCGGACTAGCGGTGGGCGCGGCCGATTTGAGTTCTTTCGTGGGTTTCTTTGCTTATGGGATGTCTGAGTCGACCGAAGGACGTCTGAAACTGGGGATAGCCGATGACAGGGGAGTTGATGCTACGGTGACTTTCGGGCTTGATTT
>DAOVOW010000015.1 GCA_030629485.1 bacterium | reverse complement strand
GGGACCTGCGCCGATTACCGCTATCTGGGGAGGCTCACCATCAGTCCACGCCACTCTATGCGGTTTGTATAGCGATGGATCGACGCGGTCGGTAATGAAGCGCTTGAGCGACCGAATAGCTATGGGGTCGCCACCACTCGTACCGGCGCGACACCTTTCTTCGCAGGGGTGATGGCAAACCCGGCCGCACACGGACGGGAAAGGATTCGCATCGCGGATGACGGTGTAAGCTTCATTGTATTCGCCGCGCGAGATGTGGGCCACGTAGCGCCACGCCTCGGTGCCGAGCGGACAAGCGGACTGGCAGGGTGCTCCCACCAATTCCTTGCAGACGAAGGCGTCGCATCTTTTATCCCTGATGTGTCGCTCGTACTCTTCCCGAAAATATCGCAGGGTGCTGAGAACGGGGTTGGACGCCGTCTGTCCCAGGCCGCACATGGTGGTATCCTTCACGACATGCGCCAACTCCTCAAGCAGGTCGAGATCCTCAAAGGTTGCCTTGCCTTTGCAAATATCGTCGAGGATCTCGTGCATGCGCTGCGTGCCCTTCCGACAGGTGAAACACTTGCCGCACGACTCGTCTTTGAGAAAGGACATGAAATACTTGGCGAAGTCAACCATGCAGGTATTGTCGTCTACGACAATCATGCCGCCGGAGCCCATCATCGATCCAACCTTGGCAAGGCTTTCGTAATCGATGGGGATATCAAACATATTGGCGGGGATGCAGCCACCGGACGGTCCGCCTGTCTGCACCGCTTTGATCTTTGCATTGCCGACCGGGCCGCCGCCGATGTCGTATACTACCTCGCTGAGCTTCATACCCAGCGGGACTTCGACAAGACCGGTGTTCTTGATCTTCCCCACCAATGAGAATATCTTTGTTCCGGTATTACCCGGCACCCCCACCTTGGCGAATGCTTCGGCGCCGTGGTCGATGATCACGTGGATGTTGGCCAGTGTTTCCACGTTGTTGATGCAGGTGGGATGTCCCCAGAGACCCTTCTCGATAGGATATGGCGGTCGCTGACGGGGTTCTCCCATGAATCCTTCTATTGATCTGATCAGCGCCGTTTCCTCACCGCAAACAAAAGCGCCGGCGCCGCGGACGATCTCGATATCGAAATCGATGCCGGTACCGAGGATATTCTTTCCCAGAAGGCCGGCATCGCGCGCCTGACGCAGAGCGATCAGAGTGTGCTTGATAGCCAGCGGGTACTCGCTGCGTACGTATACTATGCCCTCGGTAGCGCCGATAGCGATACCCGCAATAAGCATTCCTTCGATGATGGCATGTGGGTTACCCTCAAGGAGACTGCGATCCATGTAAGCACCCGGGTCACCTTCGTCGGCGTTGCAGACAACATATTTCTGTCCCCGGCCGTTGCCGGAAGCTCTCGCCAGTTCCCATTTCTTGCCGGTGGGGAAGCCCGCCCCGCCCCGGCCTCTTATGCCGGCTTTCTGAACTTCTCGGATGATCCACTCCGGATCGGGATTGGACAGGACTTTCTCCGCCGCTGCATATCCACCCAGTTCGATGTAGCTGAGAATTCTTATTGGATCCAGACTCTGGTTATAACCGAGAATAGTGCGCGTTTGCTTCTTGAAAAACGGGATGTCCAATTGATCGTGATAACGTTTTTCTGTACGCGGTTCCTTGTAAATCAAACCTTCATCTACGTAACCGCCCACAGCGGCCTCGATAACTCTCGGGACATCTTCCATCTTGAGTTTGGGATATAAATGATTGCCGGGTTCAATCAGGATGAACGGGTCCATCTCACAGAAACCCTGGCAACCGGTAATTCTGAGCGCGACTTTCTCCTGCATGCTCCGGGAAAGAACATATCGTTTGATGACCCTGATGACATCGTTGGCGCCGCTTGCCTGCCCTCCCGTCCCGGCACATACCACCAGCGTCGGCCGATCATATACAACATCCTTTTCTGCAAGAACCCGGCGGCGGAAATCGCCGAGTCCCTCTACTGACGCAAGCTTTCTCATTTATCGATCTCTCCTCATACTTCGTGACGGATTGGGTCCAAGCATTATTCCGATGCGGCGCCGCCCAGATCCAACAAGTGGCCCTTACAGCCACGACGAGAGCAAATCTGGACCACACCACCACCGCGGACGATCATCGGCACCATCGGCGCGCCGCACTCACCGCATTTGGAGCCACCGATCAATTCAGCGTGGCAATGAGGGCAAAACACGTTAACGATGGTGTCGGTGGGTATATCATACTCCGAGGACACTTCGTAGCTTCCATAGAGACTCGACAGGCAGAACCAACCGTGCTTGTTGCCAAAAGACACCGTTATGCGAATGGACGGGTGGCCGTCAATCACGTTCCGCGGGTCCAACAGGCTGTGGTTGCACCGGGCGCAACTGACCTCAAGCGGAAACACGCGCTGATCGGTATCGATTTCAACCCGATCCAGGCCGGTGATTACCTTATCAAGTATCTCCTTAACCATCGAGGTTCTCATTTTGGAGAAGTAGTGCCCGTCGGCAACAACTACCGGACCAAGAGCGCAGGCCCCCAGACAGTTGACCGTTTCCAGCGTGAACTCATTGTCTGAAGTCGTCTCACCGCCTTTGATTCCCAACTGCCGTTCAATCTCCTCCGCAATGGCCGGTCCACCCCGAACGTGGCAGGCTGTTCCCAGACAAACAGAGATGAGATGCTTTCCTCGGGGTTTGAGACTGAACGCTCGGTAGAAGGTCGCCACGCCGTATATGTCAATGAGCGAGCGACCGGTTTCTTCCGCAACGGCTCGCAGAGCATCCTCGGGCAGATAACTGTACTTGGCCTGTATCTCCTCCAGAATAGAGATAAGCCCTCCCTTGCTGGAGCCGACCTTTTCTACGATCTTCGATATTTCCTCAGATGCCATTTCTCTCTTTCATCCGCATGCGCTATTTGTATTCCTCACAATGCCAGACACCACCTTCCGGTCTGGGAAGCTTACAGGTATCACGGTCTTCACAATTCACACACAGGCCTTTGAATTCAGTGGATTTCGCGATTTCCAGTGTCGTCACAATGGTAGCGACACGCTTGCCGTTGCCGTTTGGACGCGCATAACCATCAAACATCTCGCAGTATATCGCATCCGCCCCACGACGTTTCCGGTAGACACAGTCCGCGGCGTTGTTGCACGTTGCACAAAGTCCGACAAATATATAAGAACTTGACATTGCGAACTCCTCCTTCGGCCCGGCTTCTTTCACTCTTACACCCAGCATTCTTGCTACCTCCTTTGGTTGCAGATACTCTCGTTCATCGCAATCCTGACACAAAGAACATGTGATCCGTGCTTCTCTCTGTCAGTCTGTTTAGAAGCTGTTGACGTCTGCTCATCCTCAAGAATTCCAACCTGTCTTTATCTCCTACAGGTGGCGCCGCATGCGTCGACCCTGGCACTCACACTCGGCATCATTAGCAATCGGTGTGCCGATGTCTGCGTTGCAAGTTCGAGCGACTGCTGTGAGCGAGTGAGATGGGATACCCTGGAGATTATCTCATTGTATTGCAATGCGATGCGATGGGGAGTTTAGTTGGAGGAAATCACCGGACAGGACGATTGCGTCTCAATCTTCTCCAGAACAAGTAGACATAAACGGGGAAATACGAACCACCGGGGAGAAATTCCCCGGTGGAACTGTTCGGATTCAGGAGGTTTTATTCTCTTTCAGCTTCTCTCGGAGTGTCTTGCGGTCGATACCCAGTATCTCAGCGGCACGAGTCTTGTTGCCACCCACGCTGGCCAGAACGTTTCTGATATATTCCCCCTCCACTTCGGCCAGCTTGCGGTGCAAACCCATGTGTCGGGACACCGAAAACCGCATCAGCGAAGGCAGGTCCGGCGCATCGACCATTTCGCCGTCTGTCATGACGACAAGTCGCTGTATCACGTTTTCCAACTCCCTTACATTGCCTGGCCAATCATAATGTCGCAAGGCGTTCAGGGCGTCGTCTGAAAAACTCAGAGGCGGTCTGCCCGCTTCCAGGGTGTACTTGGCAGCGAAGTGTCGAGCCAGAATGAGGACATCATTATTCCTCATGCGCAGGGGAGGAACGGCAATCGTGATAACATTGAGACGGAAGAAAAGATCCTGGCGGAAAAGGTCCTTCGCCACAAGATCATTTAGGTCTTTGTTTGTCGCCGCGACGATGTGCACGTCAACCTTGCGTGAACGCGTGTCACCGACCATGCATACTTCTTTGTCTTGAAGGACGCGAAGAAGCTTGACCTGCATAGCAAGACTGGTTTCACTGATTTCATCGAGAAATATGGTGCCGCCTTCAGCCGTCTGAAAGAAACCGGCCCGTGTGTCGACGGCTCCGGTAAAGGCTCCTTTTACATGACCGAACAGTTCGCTTTCCAGCAGACTCTCGGGTATGCCGCCGCAATTCACCGGAACAAACGGAGCTGATGCGCGCACGCTGCCATAATGGACAGCGCGTGCGACCAGTTCTTTACCAGTCCCGCTCTCCCCGGTAATGAGGACGGTTGCCGCGGTGCCGGAGGCTTTACCTATGGCCTTGAATACCCCCTGCATGGCCTTGGACTCCCCAAGGATACCGTAGGATTCAACGGTCACCTTGGCGGCTAACACACTGGTCGTGCGTCGCTTATGTAGCTTGTCCAAAGCCCGCTCTACGGCGCTGAACAGTTCGTCATCGGTAAACGGCTTAGCTAGATAGTCCTCGGCTCCATACTTCACGGCTTCTACCGCTCCGCCGATCGAAGCGTACCCGGTAATCATCATGACTTCGGTGTCCTTGAGGTTTTCGCGGACATGTCGCACCAGTTCCACGCCGCTCACCCGGGGCATCCTGTAATCGGTGATAACCAGATCAATCGACTCCGTTTCCAGAGCCTCCAGTGCAGCCTCCACACTTGGCGCCGTGTGAACAACATACCCCTTTGAAGACAGGTTCCGCTGGAGTACCTCAAGCGTCTCAAGGGAATCGTCCACCACTAATAAATGAGGTCGTCCTTGCGGCTTAGTCATTAGAATAGTTCCTACTCCCTTTGACCGTTCCCATTGGTAACCGAATCAGGAACTTGGTTCCCGTGCCGATTACGCTTTCTACTTCGATTGTGCCCTTGTGAGAGGTGATGATACCGTGGACGACCGACAAACCCAATCCTGTCCCCTGGTCGACGTCTTTAGTGGTGAAGAACGGGTCGAACACCCGTTTCATAGTATCCTCACTCATGCCGGTTCCCGTATCTTCAACAGTCAGCAATATCCGGTCGTCGTCGCATGCTGTTGTAATCGTGAGTTGGCCGCCCTGCGACATAGCCTGTATGGAGTTGACGACCAGATTGGTCACCACTTGTAGAAGTTGTGATCGATCCGCAGTGATCTCAGGCAAGTCTGGCTCAAGCTTGCAGGAGAGTTCGATACCAGCCTTGGCACACCTCGACTTGAGGAAATAGAGCCCGTCTTCTACCAAGGCACTGATATGCAATCGCGTTCTTTCGGGAGTTTTCTCCCTGGCGAATACAAGGAGTTTTGAGATCACTTCTCGAGCGTGCAAAGAAGCTGAAACGATCTTATCTATGTCCTGTTTGGCTTGGTCTGGCAGTCCCTCGTTCTTTGCCAGCAATTGGGCGAAACCAAGGACGTTAGCCAATGGCTCGTTGAGTTCGTGGGCAAGCCCGGCTCCAAGCTGGCCTATGGTAGCAAGACGATCGGCATGTCTCAGTTGCTCCTGCAGTCTCGACTTCTCTTCATCGGCTTGCTGCTGTTCTACGATTGTGGCCACCTCCAAGGCAACAGCATCAATCAGACTGCGCTCTTCATTCAGGAATGGACCTTCATCGATCGGAGGTTTCTCCCACACGTAACCGACTTCGACATAGCCGCGCTTCTGACCGTCGATTACGATATTGGCCTTGAGGCTCCGTACCGGCCTTCTGAATCCCGGAGTCGTGTAAATGCGGTCATCCAGCCCAATGCGCGCACAGCATATGTCCGGGTAGAGCCAACCCGGTGGGAGCAATTCCACCGTGCTTTGCAGCACTTCTTCCAAGGAGATTTCCGGCTGGGCTGCCAGCTTTGCGATTCCGTACAGACAGGTTAGTTCTTTGACACGTTCGCGCAATTCTACCCGCAGCCGTCGATGAGACAACGCGATTCCGAGAGTCTGAGCCACTGATTCATATGATTCGATCTGCTGCTTGATGAAGAAGTCCGCAGCACTGCTCTCCAATTCCAACAGACCGATACGATCCAAACTGGATTCCACCGGGATTATTGCCACTGACCTTGAGCCTTTGCCGATGCTGAGTCCAAGCGTCTCACCGGCGGCAGCGGAAGTGAGTTCCCTCAGGGGAGTTTTCATCAGGTCGCCCGACCAGAGACTACCATTCTCGGTAAACCACGGCAGCGAAGGATCGAACCGTCTGTCGATCATTTCGATGCAAAGATGTTCCAGGGGACCGTTCTTGTCAGAGGTCCAGGTGGGCTCATCCACGGCGATTCGCGGTGTTGGTGTTTCTTCGAATCTGAATGCCTTTCCCTTGCCTCGGCTCAACTCGCAGCGGTACCGGCGTCCACGCTTTATCAAGACCAGTTTGACGAAATCGCACTTACTGAATCGGATCAGCAATTCGGAGACTTCCTTAAGGAACTCGGCTCGGGGAATGCCACTGTCGGCCAGAGCCATAATCTGGCTTGCTATGGCACGGAACTCCACCGGCCGTCTGGAACCATTCATCTTACCTGCAGCTTTGTCCACCTGATTCTTCATACTGATGCGCAATATAAGGGCAGAATGATGGGTGTCAACCGGAGGATGGCCTCCGGACAGCCTGGTCTTTGTACACGATTGAGACAAATACACCGAAGCATATGGACAACCGGAAGACTAAAACGCTCAACTCACTGTTGTCCGGGTCTTACCAGAAAACACATTTGACGCTATTACGCCCCCATTGTAGCACACCGGGAGGAGGCTTACCTTGACTGGAAATCTGGGCTGCGCCCCGCCAGTGGATCGAATCTCCCGCAGTTCTGTTAGATATGTTTCAACAGGATGCATCTTGGTGCGTGTTCTATCAGGAACTCTCTTTCGCCGCAACAAGAACTCACGCGGTGCCTTGTCACTTGTAGTCGCACCTTCAATATGGCAGCAGCCAAAGCCGGGAGTCAAAGTAAAGGTCTCTTGCCCTTCGATCCGGGGATCGGAAGTCCACCAATTCACACAAAAGAATTTACGCTAACCCCCCGGAGGATACGCCGCCCGGAAAAATGAACTTGACAAATCGGATACACGCTTGTAACGTCCAACCCGGAAGTTCCGGGAGAGCTTCGCTGTCTGAGCAGTAGTAATGACATCGTATCGGGCATCGTACGGCAAGATCAATTAAGATGTATATACGGAGGACAATGCTCCTACCGGTGGTGTCACAGTGCGACTCCAGGCTTGACTGTCAATGAGATTCCGGCTACCCCCAGGAAAGATAATATCGATTCGGAATCAACAAGGTTTCACACTTAATAAAGGAGGTTTCTATGGCAAGCACCTATTCGGCATCGTATCGAGTCAAGGAAGGAGAGAAAGTAACCCTCAGTATCGCCATCGGATACGGTCAACTGGGAGCGACCAGGGTCCTGCTTGACCATGAAGTGGTGGCTGATAAGCAAGAGGGTGATTTCGAACTGGTTCTGCCGGGCGACGGCGAGGACCTCAGGGACAAGGTTCTGCGCATCGACACGCTCGTCACGGACCGGCACAGGGCTACCAACTTCACGGCGGTAACCTACGGTCTCAGCGGCGGTGCCCGAGAGTTCGAGCATAAGATTGAGACGAAGGTGATGGCGGAGGGCAAATCCGAGTGGTATTTGGTCGAAGTCAATTTTTATTGATCGAAATCAAGCAACAGGAATTGATTATGAAATGCAATCATAAACGGATATCTCAACGCGTGTTGACGCGGATGCCCTGGACGCCGCTGGCGATGATAGTCACAACATGGTTGGCGGTTTCTTGTGCAGCCGCCTTCGCCCAGGGCATGAACCCGGCCGGAGCCGAAACTACGTCGGTCGATTTGAACTTGATGGTGGCGCCGTCGTCACCGGCTTTTACCCTGCTGGGATCAGAGCCCGCCTCGGTGCCACGACCGACCCAGGCGGTCGATCTGGCCATAACGATTCTCAATGAGACCGCGGGCCTGACAACGCTGCCGAACGATTTTTCGGTCGAATTCGCCCCCTACTGGATATTCGGCGGCCGTCAGGACTTTAGCGAGTGGTCGGCCAACAAGTTCTCGCCGGCGAATATGGGACGCAGCACCCGGTTTTCGCTGGGGACGAGATCACGCACCGATACAATCTTCAGCGAGGCATTGGACGAATTCACGACAATGCAGTCAACATCTCTGGGCGTAGGGCTGACCGTCACAATCCTGCCGGGCAAACTCGACACAACGACTACGGAGTATGTAGATTGGTACAAATCCGCCACGCGCACTATGATGGTAGCACATGACAGCCTAAGTGCTCACTTGACGGAGGCGCTGGAAGACGATGCGATCTACAAAGCGATAAATGATAGAATCAAAGCCCTGAATAGAGATATGCGCCCCATCGAGGAGCCCCTGGACACCGCTGGTGCCGCCAACCGGGCAACTCTTGAGGCAGACTCGGCCTTGATGGAAAAACAGCGCCAGCTACTTCACAAGGAAAAGGCTTTACGCGTGAAAGCTCTTGCGGACAACATCCTGGAGGACGGTGTGGCTTTACTGGAGCAACTCAGGAAGCAAGTCGCCAAACAGCCTATGCATCGAGTGGGAGCTACTGCGGACGTGGCCGGCGGCATAGTAGTTGACTTCCCCGGACGGGTGGTCCAGGAGGGAAGACTCTCCCGCTGGGGCGCCTGGGTTACTGTTGGATGGTCCGGGCCCAGACTCACCGGCCTTTTGCTGGGACGGGCTTTAGGCAACGACCAGACATCCGACAATGTCAGCTATGATCTTGGTGGTCGGATTATATTGGACAACTACAAGAAAGTGTCGTTCTCGGTTGAGGGTGTGCACCGCAACTTCCCGAACCGCGAGGATGACATGGGACTGGATAAATCCACCTGGAGGGTTGCCTTCCAGGCCGACTATGCCATCGGCAAGAACAATTCGATCTCGGTCACGCTGGGTCGGGATTTCTCGGGTGAAAGGTCCGGAAACTTGATTTCGTTGGTCAATCTGGTGATGGGCTTCGGATCGAACCGTTCGATTGAGAACTAGCAGGCTTGGAACTGACCGGCGTCGTGGCACTGTCGTCAATGTCGGCCTGCCGGTGTCAGTCCCGATCTTTTATCGGGGACAGGAATAGCACTAAATCCTTAGGGCGCCTGAGCCGGCATCCTAAGGTCATCGTTCCTTATTCCTTTCCGCCGATTTTCTCCTCAGGGCTCCACTTTGCGGGCAGAGCCTCTCGGGGGTGAGCCTTCCCATCCCCCATCCAAGGCGTCATCTCTGAGCCGATCCCGACCGGCAGAGCATCATAAAATGCAGATCATCGGGAACCAGAGAGCACAAACTGTTAAACCAACTTCATATAAGAGGCAGACGGCTGCAAGCTTGTTCAGACAAGCTCTGTAACTGTCAGCATTTTAACGGATTACCGGCTCGGCCTGATTCTTGCGTCATAGGCTGTTCAGACTATTGTGTGTTGACTTTTCAGCCAGATAGGCTATATTGTGATGCTTGAAAAACTAAGCTTACTTACTACATTAGCTTACTACGATTTGTCACACGAACTGTGTAGGAGCTTGGCAGAAGTAAATGTTGCGCTTAGCGGGGGTGACTCGCCCTCAGAACAGATACGAGGTGTTCATCTATCCGCAACGTCGCTCCGCGGACATGGTCGTACTCCTGCGACTTGATGAATTTTTGGAGGACCTGATGATAAGATCGAGGTGTCAGAGATTACTGTTTATAGCTATCGGCTTGGTCTTTTGTGCCTTGCCGGTTTTTGCTGCCGGAGCTACCAACCCAGCCGGATCGGAGTCGCCGCTCCCTGTCGTCGGTGATGAGTCACCGCGATTGGACTTGCATTCGGCAGGTCGTGCCCTGGGAGACACCGTATTCATTGAGGGCAGTGGGTTTGCCTCCAATGAAACGGTTTCGATACTGGTGTTGCACCAGGATCAGTCGGGCAGCAACGTTGAACTTGCTCAGTTCGACGTCCAGGCTACTGCCGATGGCACTATTGAGGCGCTGTGGGTAATCGAAGACGAGTCTCACGCCTGGCTGCCGATTATTGTCACCGCCTCCGGCTCCGGTGCTGAGGCCACTGCGCCACTGACGGAGATTGATAGTCGTTTGACCATCATATCAATGCCGGATAACATTATGACCGAGGTGCCATACGAGGTGACGGTCCTGCTGGAGCAGGACTGTTGCGATGGAGTGTACGCCCCAATGCCGGATCGGCTGATTGAGTTCTACATCCACCAGGAAGAATGTGGGATACCGATCGAGGGTGACCCGATAGCAACTGCCGTCACCGACGAGAACGGCGTGGCCACGGCCACCCTGACGGCAACCGAGGTCGGACTGTTCACCATCGGCGTCAAGTACGCCGGAGAAGATCAGCCGGGACCGGATGATCCGCCCAACTCGGTCTGCCACCCCGATGATCGCGTCAAGATTCTCGCCTCGATCGACTGCACCAGATTCGACATAATCTGGGATCCTGTTGAGATCGAATGTTCGACCGATCAGTTTTTTGTCTGCAGCGGTGAGACAGTCTGTCTGCCAACGACCGTAGTCTATGACGGCGCCGGCGATCTATTGTTTACGATTCCCGGTGGATTATCATGCACTATCGATCCCGTTACCGGAGAGCTTTGCCTCACCCCCGACACCACCGGAACCTATTATGTCGAAGTAACGGCTACAGATAGCACAGGGCAAACTGACCAGTGTTCTGCTACCTTTGAGATCATGATGAACAGCGCACCGACGGTCGATCTCCCGCCGGACACGACGATCTATCCCTGCTATCCCAAAGAAGTCTGCGTTCCGGTGACGGTAGCCGACGTTGACGACAACATCGTGAGTATTACACCGAGTATCGGTGCTTACGCCAACGGTGAGGTTTGCATCACAATCAACGACGCCGGAGTCTACGAGTTGATCGTTGAAGCCATTGATGAGTGCGGCGAAGTTGACGCCGACACGTTGGTTATCACAGCCGACCAGGGCGAGCTTCCCTACGTTGACCTGGGTGCCGACTTCGAGCGGTTCCTCTGTGAACCGACGCAGATTTGCGTTGATGTAAATACAATTGAAATATACCAGTCTCTAACTACCAACCTCGGAACGTTCAACCCGGAGAGTGGACAGGTCTGTGTCGATATTGATCTGGCCGGAACATATGGGCTGGTTGTCATAGTCACCGATACGTGTGGTCAGGCTGTGGAAGACACTGTTCTGTTTGACATTACCATGAACCAGGCACCGAGTGTTACTGCCTCTGTCGATACTACTGTTTATCCCTGCTATCCGCAGTCTGTCTGTCTGCCGGTATCGATTGAAGATGTCGACGGGAATATCGTCCAGATCACCAGCAGCCTTGGCACTGTGAGCGAGGGAACTGTCTGTCTGGATATTCTGCTGGCCGGGACATACGAAGTTATCATAGAAGCAACCGATGAGTGCGGCCTGGTAGACGCTGACACTGTCGTGATCACCGCCGATCCGGGTGTGGATCCGTTTGTGATTCTGCCGGACGATTTCGACACGCTACTTTGCGGCGGTGAGTCGATCTGCGTGGACGTCACCACAATCGCCGGATATGGCTCTCTGATCACCAACCTGGGTACATACGATGAGCAGACCGGACAGGTCTGTTTCACTCCCGAAGGCGCCGGGCTGTACTCCTTGATTGTCGAGGTTACCGACACCTGCGGCCTGGTGGCTGCGGACACGATGGATATCACGGTGTCGATCAACCAGGCACCGACAGTGAGCGCGGTCGCTGATACTTCCTTCTACCTGTGCTTCCCGCAGGCGATCTGTCTGCCGGTTGATATCAATGATGCCGACCAGAATATCGTCGAGATCACCACCAGTCAGGGTTACTACGATAACGGACTGGTATGTTTTACACCGTATGCCGCCGGCAGTTACGAAATAGTCGTGACGGCCACTGATGAATGCGGAGAGTCCGCTTCGACTACTATCAACCTCACCATTATGACCGACCAGGACATCGCCATTGAATGTCCCAATGACACCACTCTGTCCGTCTGCGTGCAGGACACCGTGTGTCTCCCGTTGAGCGGCATTCCCCAGTCGGATTATATCACCGTTGACGTCCTGGGACTCAACGCCTGGTACGACGACGCCACGCATTCAGTCTGCTTCTACATTGAATGCTCCAATCAGAACGACATCCAGATCATGGTGCACACGCCGTGCAGCACTTACACCTGTGAGTTCACAGTTACGGTCGAATGTAACGTTGACCCGCTGGTACTATTGCCGCCGGATACGACCATGATGCTGTGTGGTCCGGGCGATATTTCCCTGCCGGTCGGTATCAGCGACGTCAATAACAACATAGTGAACATCCAAGTCGATGGCGGTACATACAACGCCGCTACCGGACAAGTCTGCTTCGCCGCCGACACCGCCGGCACGTATCGGATCGTGGTGACTGCGCTTGACGACTGCGGAGGTGAAGATGCCGATGAGATCTTCGTGACCGTACTCTTCAACGAAGCGCCGGTCTGCAATGTTCCGAACGATACGGTCATCTTCCTGTGCGACGCCGTTGAAATCTCATTGCCGGTAACGGCATCCGACATCGACGGCAATTTGACCGGCTGTACTGTTATTTCCGGACCGGGCGCTATAGTTGATGGCAACTGGACCTACACACCTGCCAGCGACGAGGCGGTCACGGTTACCGTGCTGTGTACAGACGAGTGCGGGGAGTCGTGCGAAGCGACGTTCACTGTGACATTTGAGATGAACAAGGCTCCGGTGGTGGCATGCGCGGACTTCTTTGAACCGATCTTCGTGTGCAATCTCAACGATGAGCTTTGCATAGACGGTCTTACCTTCGTGGATCCGGACGACAACCTCGCTTCGGTGATCGTGACTATTAATGGCGAAATATATCCATTGGTCGAGGGTATCGTCTGTTTTGTGCCGATCGAAGGGACCAACCTTATCACTCTCACCGCCGTTGATGAATGCGGCGCCGAAAGCTCCTGCAGCACGGCTGTTGACGTTATTGTCAATAGTGCTCCGGTCTGCGAAGGTCCCAACGACACCACGATTTTCACATGTGAACCGACTCCGTTTTGTCTACCCATGGTTGCCTCCGATATCGACGGCAATTTCCTGGGCTGGGAACTGATCTCCGGTCCCGGAGAAATCCACGCCGGTGAATGGTGCTATTATGCTACGACATCGGAAACTGTCACCGTGACTATCCGCGCTCTGGATTCGTGCGGCGCTTACTGCGACCAGACTTTCACGGTAACGCTGGAGATGAACCAGCCGCCGACAGTCGTCTGTCCCGACTTCCCCGATCCTGTATTCGTCTGCGATCTTTCGGAGATTT
>DAOVOW010000237.1 GCA_030629485.1 bacterium | reverse complement strand
GATAAACTCGACGCTTCCGCCATCGTGGCTTCGGCGGACTACACCAGGCTGGATAGTTCCGGTCGGGTGGCCTTGAAGGTGGATTGTCCCACAACCTTCAGGGTGAAATCTGTTTCGGTCGACTCCGTGGCAATCAGCCGTTTGTAGCCATGCTCACCCTCGGCATAGAAACATCCTGTGACGAAAGCTCGGTGGCTCTGGTCCTCGACGGCAGGCAGATCCTCGCCAACGTGATTCATTCCCAAACCGATCACAGCAAATTCGGCGGTGTCGTGCCGGAGGTGGCCGGCCGGGTTCACCTGCGCAAGATTGTGCCGGTGTACCGTCAGGCTCTAACTGAGGCCGGGGTGTCGCTGGATGATGTCGATCTCATCGCTGCTACCATGGGGCCGGGGCTGATCGGTCCCCTGCTGGTAGGGTTGACCTTCGCCAAGGGGCTGGCTTTTGCCGCCGGTAAGCACTTCATAGGAGTACATCATATCGAGGGGCATATTGCGGCCAACCTGCTGGAGCATCCCGACCTCCGGACGAATCACTTGACCTTGATAGTGTCCGGCGGTCACACTATGCTCGTCGAAGTCCGGCGCTTCGGTTCTTATGAGATCCTCGGCGCCACCAGAGACGATGCCCTCGGCGAGGCGTTTGACAAAGTAGCCAAACTCATGGGTCTCGGCTATCCCGGCGGGGCTCGGCTGGACCGGTTGGCTCAACAAGGTGATCCGAAATACCATCGGTTTCCGCGCGCCCTGCTCAAGGAGGGCTACCAGTTCTCCTACTCCGGACTCAAGACGGCGGTAGCGCTGTTTTTGGCTAAGCTCTCAGAGGCGGAGTTCGAGCGCCATAAGGCCGATATCGCCGCCTCTTTTCAAGAGGCCGCCGTGTCGGTAGTCGTCGAGAAAACAGTGCGCGCGGCTCTCGAACGCGATCTGCACGACGTAAGTATATCGGGTGGGGTGGCAGCCAACAGTCGTCTGCGGGTATTGTTGGCCGAACGGCTGAGTGCGATCAAGCGCCGGTTATTCTATCCCTCGGTGGAACTATGTACCGACAACGCCGCCATGATCGCCGCCGCGGGATTCTATCGATATCAAGACGAGGGACCGGGGGAACTGGCCGTCAACGCTGTGCCGTATCTCAGATTGGGCGAATAGCAAAAACGGTTGTGGGTTGAAGTGCATTACAGTATAATTGTCAAATATGATTACCCTATGTTATGCGTGTTTTTCGCCCACACAAATAGGATATTAGAACCCGGAAGGCAATATGACAAACTTTGAGAGACTAGTTCGACTGGTAGCTGTGGCCCTGTTCATCCCCGCGTTGCTGCTGATTGCATGTTCATCGGAAAAAACATCCGAGAAGCCTGATGCGAATAAGAATCAACCGCCCGCGGTGACAGCACCGGACAGCGGTGTTGCAGGGAGTGCTTCGCGGGATACCAAGACCATTAATATCGAATACAAACCGTCCAAGATACCGTTCGACCTCAACGGCACCCCGGTCAGCATCGCCGGTGTCACGTTCAGTCCGGCCTCACAGTGGCAGGACCTGGGTATGGCGGGTGAAAAGCGGGCTTTCTACAAGTATGGTCCGTTGGAGGACGACAGTGTCCCGGCCCAGATGGCCGTGTATTATTTCGGTGAAGATGCGGGAGCCTGGGAGGACATAATGGAACGCTGGATCAATCAGTTGTCCTACCCCAACGGCAGGGACCCGCACGGCGCCGCCATCCGTCATGATCGCCAGGTCGACGGCATGACAGCGCATGTGTTGTCGATGTACGGAACCTATAACCCTCCGGCGGAGGGATTTGACGGAGAGGATGCGCCGTCACGATCCGATCACCGACTTCTTGGCGTGGTGGTGGAAGCGCCCAAGGGATATCTGTATTTCAAACTCACCGGCCCCGAGTACACCTCGCGCATCATGATCGAAGCCTTTATGAACATGATCTACATAGTGAAGCAGAACCGGTAGTCTCCTATTGTATGGTGCAGTCCGCTCTTGGTGGGCGGCAGACCTCTCGGTCTGAAGAACTTGAGGCACGAGAAAGTGGAATAATTCGGTTGTGGTGTCGGGCGATCCCGCCCGACGCCTGCCTTCACACGTGAAGGCTGTCAGGCGAGTCGCCTGACAGCACCCACAAACGAGGATTATCAACAAGCCCGCTCCTCTGATGGGTTCAGGTGGACCACAGCTCGACCGATCAAGGCGAAAAGTAACTCCGGCCAGAATACATCCGCACGGCCTTTTAGCTTGTGAGCACGTAGTCGGTTTCATATCATAACTAACCGGAAATGAAACCACAACCTGGTAAGAAGCGTAACTGCTAAGTGAAAGAAACAGATCGTTGCCCGAAAGCGAGATAGTGCTGATTGGCCAGGCTCTGAAGGGTGACCAAAGAGCCTACACCGAACTGACCCACCGGTTTCGTTCGGCCGTCTTTCAGATAGTGCTTAAGATCGTGCGCGACAAGGAAACGGCCAACGACCTGGTGCAGGAGACTTTTATGAAAGCCTTTGCCTCACTGGCCAGCTACCGTTCCGAATACCGCTTCTCAACCTGGCTTTACAAGATCGCGGCCAATAGCTCCATTGATCACCTGCGCAAGAAACGGATCAAGGCGCTCTCTCTTGATCGTAAACTGGAGACCAAAGACGGCACCGTCGAGATAGAAGTCCCTGATTATTCCTATCATCCGGGAATCGCTCTGGAGCGTAAAGAACAGAGGTTATCGATTGAGGAGGCGATCCGGTCTTTGCCCGGCAAGTACCGTGAGGTCATTGTCTACCGGCACAAGGACGATAAATCGTATGACGAAATCGCCGATCTTCTAAGCATACCGATTGGTACGGTCAAAGCAAGGATCTTCAGAGCTCGTGAGCTTCTGAAGAAGAAGCTTAAGAACGCGGTCTGATAAGGACATGGAGGACTGAACATGATACGGCGGCATTCGGTCGGCATAGCGGCGCTCGTTATGTTTGCGTCCATGATGACGCCTTCTTGCGCCGACGCCGAAGCTTGGTTCGAGTTTGAAAAGACGTTGGAGGTTACCGCCCCGATCCATCTTGAACTTTCTCTCACCGCCGGCGATGTATATATCACCCAGGGCAGTGGCGACCGGGTGGTTATCAAAGGTATCAAGCGGGTGTGGGGACAGGAGTGGGGTGACGCCAAGAGAGTGGCCGACCTCATCCAGATAGAGATGAAACAGGGTGGCAACCAGGTGACTATCGCTACCAACTACCTACCCCTGGGCGACGAAGACCGATCTCTGTTGGGTAAGAAATTCGAGGGCGGCGTGTCTCATTATGGCAATGTCGACTACCACATCACGGCCCCGGCCTTCGAGAGGGTTACCATCCGGGCCAAGGCAGCTCAAATCGAACTGGTCTCTATCGACGCCGATATCTCCATCGACAATAGCTCCGGCAGCGTCAATGGGGAGTCATTGTTCGGTTCCCTTATGATTCGGCAACTTTCGGGAGAAATCGATATTCAGAACGTGGAAGGTCCGATAGATATCAAGAACGGGTCTGATGTTACTCATGGGAAATATCCGGTGGGACCTCTGACTATCAGGATTCAGAACGTGGAGGGTTCGATAGATATCGAGAACGAGTCCGGTGTCGTCAATGGGGAGTCATTGTCCGGTTCCCTTAAGATTCGGCAACTTTCGGGAGACATCGATATTCAGAACGTGGAAGGTTCAATAAATATCAAGAACGGGTCTGATGTTACTCACGGGAAAAACCAGGGGGGACCTCTGACTATCAGGATTCAGAACGTGGAGGGTTCGATAGATATCGAGAACCGCTCCGGTGTTACTCACGGGGAATTTCTGGTGGGACCTCTATCCATCCGGCAGGCTGAGGGTGAGATTGACCTACGGTGGATAGAGGGCGACATCAGGATCAAGTCGGTCTCCAGTACTGTGAGGATCCAACAAGTGAGCGGCGCCATCGATCTTGAAAGCGACGATGGCGACGTTTATGTGCGGACTGAATTGGATAGCCCGCGCGATTATTTTGTGCAGACTGGTTCCGGCGCGATTGTGTTTTCCGTACCCCAGCGATCCGCCGGCGCGCTGAGGATGGAAACCAAATCGGGCGTCATAGCCACCGAGTTACCGGTGGCGGTGCAATCGATGACCGACAACTACCTGGAAGGTGTGTTCGGACGCGGCGGAATACGTATCGAACTAAGCTCGAATTCGGGCGACGTCACCCTGGCCGCCTATTAGGCCGGGTTGGCAAACATTGGATGTTGATTTGGAGATGAGAACAGCGAACACCATTCGTGTCTTCTTGATCCTCACCGGGCTGGTCTGTGCTGTAGCCCGGCCAGGTTCCGCTCAACCGACAGACGCATCCAACAAACAGACTGACACGATCTTCAACGAGATTCGCTTGAACGACCACGGCGTTTTCACGGTCGATACGGCAGGCTATGATTGGTACTACGATTTTGAGCGGGAGCTCTTTGTTCTCG
>DAOVOW010000136.1 GCA_030629485.1 bacterium | reverse complement strand
TATGTGGCCTCTGCCGACAAATCCGACTTCACCTGGAATGCTGTGCTGACCTACTCCTTCAGTCGACAGATCAAGGGCGGCCTGTCCACCCGCTGGCAGGATTCCAACGACAACTACCGCAACCGGCGCAGCCATCTGCGCGAAATCTCGATCTGGACCGAGATCCGCTTCTAACGGCTTTTCCGTTGACATGTCCGACAATTTCGATGACATTGTTTGAATGTACCGCCTTGACCAACTGTGCCTCGCGACATTGCTATTTACCGCCTTGGGACTGTCATGCAGCCAGAATTCATCGGTCCCACCGACGTTCGACGGTCCTCGCGCCTTCAGCTATCTCAAGCAACAAGTGGCGTTCGGTCCGCGTGTTCCCGGCAGTGAGGCCTGGGAAAACTGCCGAGCGTTCTACAACACATTCTTTGATAGTCTCGGTCTGACGGTCGACTCCCAGGTATTCCACTTTGTGGACCCATACTCAGGCGTGACTTTGCCTCTGGTAAACGTAATGGTATCAATTGCCGGGCGGCACACCGATCAGCCGGGCATTTTGCTGGCGGCCCACTGGGATTGCCGGCCCCGCTGTGAACTCGCCACCGATCCTTTGCTTGCTGCGCAGCCCCTCGACGGCGCCAATGACGGCGCATCAGGTGTCGCGGTTCTCATGGAACTCGCGGTGTTACTGGCCGAGCAGCCACCTCCCGTGGGCGTGCAGTTAGTATTGTTCGACGGCGAGGACTGGGGCGAGCCGGGCGATCTTGAGTATTACATGCTCGGGTCGCGTGAGTTCGCCCGTCGGGGTGTTCGCGGCAAATATCGCTTCGGTATCGTACTCGACATGATAGGTGACAAGGATCAGCAGATATATCGTGAGGGTTACTCTCAACAGTTTAGTCCCTCCCTCAACGACATGGTTTTTGCCGCCGCGGCCAGGCTGAACCTCACCACCTTTCACGATTCGGTCAAATACTACGTGCATGACGATCATCTTTCACTCAACAGCGGAGGCCTGCCGGCGATTGACTTGATCGACTTCGATTACCCTCACTGGCACACCGAGAGGGATACCCCCGACAAGTGTTCGCCGGAGGCACTTGAGAACGTTGGCAGACTAATGATTCACCTTATCTATAATCCGTCGCTATGGCCGACAAACTGATTCTCAAACCGCGTGATTTTCCCGCTGTCGAGGAGTTGCTTCAACGCCCGTCGCTGGCCGCAACCGTCGCAACAGTGCCGCGACCGTATGCGGCGATGGTTGTCAAACGAATCATCGCCGACAACAAAGCCCGTCTGAAAAGCAAGAAGGCTCGGATCACCGAAGCCGATCTTGAACGAGAGATCACGACAACGATTATGGCCTCCAAAAGACGCGAGATGACTCGCGTGATCAACGCCACCGGTGTAGTTGTGCACACCAACCTGGGGCGGGCGCCGCTGTCGCCGAAGTTATTCGATGAGATCAAACAGGTCGTCACCGGCTACGGTAACGTCGAATACGATCTCAGCGGCGGCAAGCGGGGTGGCCGCGGAGCAGCTTGCGAGGAATATCTTTCGTTGTTGGCCGGCTCGGAGAGCAGCACTGTCGTCAACAACAATGCCGCCGCGCTCTTGTTGATTCTGAATAGTCTGGCCAATCGCAAGGAAGTCCTGATATCCCGCGGTGAGTTGGTGCAGATCGGCGGTGGTTTTCGGATTCCGGATATCATGAAGAAATCGGGGGTGCGCCTTCGTGAAGTCGGCACTACCAACATCACCACGCTGTCCGACTACGAGGACAATCTTTCCCCACGCACCGGGCTGATTCTGAAAGTTCACAAAAGCAACTTCATGCAAGCCGGGTTCACCGATGAGGTAGCAATCGGACCGTTGGTCGAACTGGGTCGCCGACATCAGGTTCCAGTCGTGAACGACCTTGGTAGCGGTGTGTTCATCGCCACCAGGAAGATCCTTGGGCAGACCGAACCGACAGTACAGCAATCGGTCGAGAGCGGCGCCGACCTGACCTGTTTCTCCGGTGACAAGATGCTCGGCGGCGTGCAGGCAGGGCTGATTGTCGGCAGCGAAGTCTTGGTCAGGAAGCTGAAACGCAACCCGCTTTTTCGCACCATGCGATTGGACAAAATCATGTTCGCGTTCCTAGAGCGACTGCTGTCGACCTATCTCGACGGTGACCAGTTCGATAAGGTCAGCCTCTGGCAGCTTCTTTCCGTGTCTGAATCACAGTTGTACGAGCGTGGTCGACGAATCATCGACCAACTTGACCATCCTGACGGACTCTCGGTCACTGCGACCCAGGCCTACGTCGGGGGCGGCGCGTTGCCGGAAACTCACCTGCCTTCCATCGGCATCGTCTTCGACCGCAAGTATCGCCCGACGGTGATGATGCGCACTTTTCGCGAGATGGACCCACCGGTGATCGGTCGTATCGAGAACGAACAGTTTATCCTCGATCTCAAGGCGGTCGCCGAGAATGAACTGGAACCGCTGCGCGATGCAATTCGCCGGGCGCTGAAGTGAGACGAATTCAACCATGCTGGTAATCGGAACGGCTGGGCATATCGATCACGGCAAATCGGCCATCGTCAAGCGCCTGACTGGAACCGATCCCGACCGCCTGCCCGAGGAGAAATTGCGCGGCATGACCATCGATCTCGGTTTTGCCTTTCGCGGTGACGATGAGGAAGGTGCTATCGCGTTCGTGGATGTTCCCGGCCATGAACGGTTCGTCAAGAACATGATCGCCGGCGTGGGCGGGATCGACGCGGTCATGTTAGTGATTGCCGCCGATGACGGCTGGATGCCGCAAAGTCAGGAACATTTCCAGATCGTTCGCCTCCTCGGCATCAATCACGGCCTCATTGTTATCAACAAGACCGACTTGGCCGAACAAGACTGGCTGGAGTTGCTGACAGAAGATATCCGCGAGAAGGTTGCCGGAACCTTCCTGGCTGAGGCTCCGATTTTCCATGTCTCGGCGCATACGGGCGACGGCTTCGAGGAATTGGAGCGCTATCTCGATACCCTTTCCACCCGGATTTTGGTGCAGCGCGACATCGGCAAGGCGCGCTTGTATATCGATCGGTCGTTTGTGCTCACTGGGATCGGTGGCGTGGTGACCGGCACCTTGCGCGGCGGAACACTGTCGGTCGGGCAGACGGTCTCCGTGTGGCCTTCCGGCGCCTCCGGCAAAGTGCGCACGCTGCGCGCCAATAACCGCGAAGTAACTCGCGCCGAGCCGGGACACCGAACGGCCTTAACCCTGACCGGTGTCGATAAAGAGAACCTGGTGCGCGGCGGCGTCATTACCGACCGACGGGACCAGACATATTTTGAAGATCGTCCGGTGCTGGCGCTGTCGATGGAGTTGCTGCCCGAGGCGCCGGTTTCTCTGAGCGACCGACGACGCATCCTGTTCATCACCGGCACCAGCGAGGTCGAGGGTGAGATCAGGATGTATGATCAAAAAGTTGTCAAGCCGTCTCAATCTTCGATCATCTTCTTCCGACCCGACCAACCGGTCTATACTCTGACCGGCGATCATTATATCGCCCGCTTGCCCACGCCGATGGTTACCCTCGGCGGCGGACGCGTCCTCGACCACCTGCCTCGCCTTCCTTATCGTCGTGAGGTGTACCGTTACGAGTACCTTAAGTCAAGGATAACCGGATCTGACACCGACCTGGTACTCAGCGAGTTGTCGTGTGCGATCATGATACCATCAAGTACGCTCCTGGAACACTCTACGCTGTCACATAGCCAGGTATCCTCGGCTGTCAAACAACTGATGAAAGACGGCCTCGTGGATCGATTCAACGGCAAACTGTTTCACCAAGCACACCTCGAGAGCATGACGTCCACCTTCGAGGAACAGGCCTCGGCTTATCTCATGAGCAAGCCGCATCTGAAAGGACTGACTCGCGAGCAGGTAGCGCAGTTTTCTTCGACGGAAGCAGAAGCGGTCACTGATCTGTTGGACTGGTTGATTCACAGCGGCAAGTTAGTAAAGCTGGGCAATCGCTACAACCTGGTCGGGCGTGGGATGAGTCTGAAGGGTGGCATCAAGGTTGCCCACAACGAGATAATCGCCCAACTGAAAGAACAACCGTACACGCCGCCGCGCCTGGCTTCTCTGGCACAGGGCGGCAAAGATCATCGCGACGCCATCAAGTTCATCATCGAGTCGGGTGAGGGGTACAAATGCGGCTCGGAGTTCCTGTTTCTCAGGGCTGCCTGGGAGGAGATCGTCACGTTCATCAAAGAGCAACTCAACGCCACAGGTGAACTGACCGTGAGTGATCTCAAGAATCGATTCGGTGTCTCGCGCAAGTTTGTTATCCCTATTCTTGAGGAAACCGATCGGTTGAGGCTGACCACTCGCGACGGTGACGTTCGTATCAAAGGAGATCGTTATGACAGCTAAGAAGCTGATCTACAACGCCCGCATCCTGACCCAGGCAGACGGGTTGGTGGTTGATTCCATGGCCCTGAACAAGGGCCGAATTGAAGCCGTCGGACGTAACTTGGAACATGATCCGGACTTCAAAAAGTATCGAAAGATCGACCTCAAAGGGCTGACCGTGACGCCCGGTTTCGTTGATGCGCATACTCATTTCTATTTCATGGCGCTTGCCTACAGTCGGGTCTCGCTACTGGGATTGGATTCGATCGAAGCTTGTCTGGAGACGATCCGCAAGTTCGCCGCTAAACTCAAGAAGAACGAGTGGGTAGTCGGTGAAGGGTTCGAGCTGGACCGATTCAAGCGGCGCGTCGAACCAAACTCCCTGATGCTCGACAGCGTAACGGGTGGTCGTCCGGCCCTTTTCTTCTCAAAGGATCAGCACACCGCATGGGTCAACAGCCGCGCGTTGAAGCTGGCGGGGATTACGCGCAAGACTCGTCAGCCGATGGGCGGAGAAATCGTTCGTGACACCGCAGGCGAGCCAACCGGTATTCTCCGCGAGGGAGCAGCCTATCTACCGGTTCACGATCTGGTCGGATCGCCGTCGGCGGGCCAGACAGATCGATTCTACCGCCGCGCGCTCAAGATAGCGTACCAACGCGGCGTGACCGGTGTTCATTCGTTCGACGAACCCGAGGCGTTGGCCTTCTTCACGGAAAAGGCCGAAAAGGGTCGCCTCGGACTGCGGATCAATCATTACCCCGGAGCGAAAATGCTTCCCAAAATGCATCGAGTGGGAGTGCGCTATGGCGCCGGTGATGAGTTCCTGCGTATTGCGGGTGTCAAGATTTTCGCCGATGGTTCACTGGGCAGTCAAACAGCGCTTTGCTTCAACAAGTATCCGGGTGGCGACAATCGCGGGATCGAGACCACATCGCCCTCGGAGTTGCGGCGCTTGATCAAATCGGCCGCTAGGTTGGGCCTGCCGTGTGCCGTCCATGCCATCGGGGACCGTGCCGTATCAAATGTAATCGACGCCTTCGACTCATCACCGCCCCTGAGATCGGGTGGTCGCCATCGTATCGAACACCTGCAAATGATCCGACGCCAGGACATCCCACGGCTGAAGCGGCTTGGGATCGTAGCCTCGATGCAGCTCTCACACTGTCCCGCCGACATCGATCTGGTGCGGAAGTACTGGGGAGCCAGAGGGCGCAACGCTTACCTATTCAAGACCCTCATCGACCGTGGCATAAACCTGGCATTCGGCTCCGACGCGCCCATTGAGCCGTTGAATCCGCTGGCCGGCATGGCGGCCGCCGTCCAGCGATCGCGACCGGGGCGACGTGACCTCTTTTATCCGGAGCAACGTATCACAGCGGCTCATGCGCTGAAGCGGTTTACCGTCGGACCGGCCTTCGCGACGGGACAGGAACATTGCCGGGGTTACATCTTACCGGGATATCCGGCCGATTTGGTGGTGCTCTCCGATGATGTGACGCGGGTTGCGGCCTCGGCTATCGCCCGGATCGAAGTGTTGGCCACGATAGTCGACGGCAGGGTCAAGCACTGTGTCGGTGGACTGAATCTCTGATCGCACCCCTCGCTGCAACTTGTCATGCCGGACTCGATCCGGCATCCAGTGGCAAGGCGACAAGTCGCTTTCTC
>DAOVOW010000107.1 GCA_030629485.1 bacterium | reverse complement strand
CGACACTGATGCTCGCTCTGTTCGGCGCCGGCAATCTGTCGGCCCAGTCTAACACGCGCCTGGCCGGCACAGTTGTCAACGCCGACGATGGCACGCCGGTTTTTGACGCCGAGGTGAACCTTGACGGCACCTCATATCGAACCGGGACCGACGCCTCGGGGCGATTCACACTGGAGAACATTCCCCCCGGCAACTACCATCTGCATGTCCTCTCGCTCGGCTATCAACCTTTTGAGATGGCTGCCGTGGAGTTGGTTACCGACATCACGCGGCAAGTCAGAATCGAACTCGAGCGGAAGATTTATCCTGTAGCGGGCGTCACGGTTAAAGACAAGCGACCGGATCTTCGTGGCGACGTTACCGTGATCGACCGCCGACAGATCGAGAGTCTGCACGCGGATGACATTTCGCAGATATTAGAATCGATAGAGGGAGTCTACGTTCAACAAACCGGTCCCGGTGGCCAAACGCAAGTACGCATAAGAGGCAGCACACCCGAGCAGGTGCTGATTCTGCTGGACGGCCACAGGATAAACTCCTCCGCCAACGGCATAGCCGACCTGAGCAGTGTACCGGTAGCCATGGTCGAACGGATCGAGGTGCACCGGAGCGGCGCCTCGGCCCAGTTCGGCCCGGATGCGATGGGTGGGGTGGTGAGTATTATCACGCAGCCTTCTGGTGCTGCCGAACCAACCAGTATTGAAACCGAAACAAGCCGGAGTAGTTGGCACACCCAACGACACCAGGTGGTTCTGGTCAATCCACTCAAATCGGTGACCTTCGGCAATCGGGTGGCGATCAGCGACAACTCGTCGCACGGCGATTTCGACTTCACTTATCATGCATCTCCGGTCGACACCGTCTTCTATGGTCCCCGTGTCAATAACCGCAGCTCCAGCCGCAATTACTTCGTTGGCGGACGGTGGCGCCCCGGGCGCACTCGTATCGGCTACTCTCTCCAGGTTTACAAGTCCACCAACGGCCTGCCAGGGGCGGCCACGCGACCAACGCAGTTCGCCTTCCGCGAAGATGACCGGCTGCTTACCAGCGTACAGCTTGAGCACCGATTATCATCACGACTGCGTACCCTGTTGAGCGCCGGGTCTTCACGTTTCGTACAGTTCTTTCGCGATCGTTCGGGTCCCGTGATTAATCAGTACGAAACGCGCTTCACGGAGAAGGGGCTGGACGTCAAGGCGCTCATCGAATGGCAGTCCGACCGTTACCACCGGCTTCAGGTGGGCGGACAGATCCAACGAAACGCTCTTGACCATGTCGACTATATGCGTGAGGTAGACGCCACCGGCAAAACGGTGCGCACAATAAACTCGGCGTTCATAAACGACCGGTACCCCATCGATCTGTCCGGCACCGGCGTACTCGACGATCTCACTTTGACGGCGTCTCTCAGGTACGACAACGCACTCACCAGTCCCGAGAAAACCAAGCCCCGTTATCCCTGGGAAGAGGAGCGCCAAGCTGTGCGCACTGAGTCGTGGTCACCTCAGTTCGGTGTGACAGTATCCCGTGGTGATCGGCTGCATCTCGTGGCCCGAGCGAATTGGGGCGAATCCCTCAGGCTACCGTCGATTAATGCCTTGTTCTGGCAGGCCGGCGCCCGCGCGGAGGGTAACCCTGATCTCAAACCGGAACGCTCGGAGCATCTCAACGGTGGCTTTGAACTGATCGGGCGGCACGAGCAGTTTGAACTCTCGGCTGGTCTGACGTTTTATCGCAACAACGTTGATAACCTGGTGATCTGGGTTCAAGGATCGCCGGATGGGGTCTTCAAACCTGATAACTTAGGTGCGGCCCGCATAACCGGTCACGAAGATTTCGTGAGACTCAAAGCGTTCGACGATGTCCTTGAGGTTGCCTACAGCAACAGTATTACGCATGCCCGCAACAAGCAACCCGGTCACAACACCTATGACAAGTGGCTGACTTACACGCCACGATATGTCACGACGTTCTCCGTGAGGCTCGATTTCCGACCCTTCCATGTGGGCTACAACGGCCGAAAGGTGGCAGTTAGATACGCCACGGCCGACAATTACTGGTCGTACGATGCCTATTCACTGCACGATCTGGCGGTCGGAACACAGATCGGGATCACACCGCGCTGGCGGTTGCAACTCGACGGACGGCTGCGCAACGTGACCGATGAGCAGTACACCCTGATCGCACAGCATCCCATGACGGGACGAGAATACGGCCTGACGATGAAAGTAACATTCACACCGAAGGAACAATAGAAATGAATAACCTCACCTTAACCGCAACAAATGGGCCTGTTGAAAAAGCACCCTCTCTCGTCATTGCGAGCGACCGACGGCACTCGTGCTGTAAGGAGCGCGGCAATCTCTTACACCTATTCTGCCTGACAGCTCTCTTGCTGTTGGTTCTGACGTACAATCTGCCGGCCGCAGAGCCGACTGCCTGGGTGGCCAACGGCACCGGTGCAACGCTCTCTCGGATTAACCTGACCACCGGTGTCGTGACTAACAACCTGCTGCCGCTCGGCTCGGATCTGAACTCGTACCCGAATCAGATAATCGTGCGCGATATTCTGGCCTACATAGTTTGCTCCGGAACCGATGAGATCCAAATCGTGGACCTGAGCACACTATCCACCGTTGGTTTTATCGGCACCGGCGCCTTCTCCAACCCATACTGGATGGCGTTCCTCGACGACCGGTACGCTTATGTCACCAGCTTCGTCAATAACAGTCTGATCAAGTTGAACATGAATTACAGTAGTGTCGTCAAGGAAACTTCGATCGGCACTTCGCCCGAGGGTGTTATCATCCATGATTTCAAAGTATACGTGGCCATCACTGCCTTTGATCAAGTGACGTATCAGTACGGTCAGGGGAAGGTGGCCGTGTACGACACTCACACCGACCAGAAACTCCTCGACATCAATGTCGGCATGAATCCGCAATACCTTGCCACCGATCGGTTGGGACGCATCCATGTCATCTGCACCGGCGACTACTGGTCGAAGTTCGGCATCGTCTATGTTATCGATCCGACCACTAACAGCGTTGTCGACAGTATCGCAGTCGGAGGATCACCGGGACAGATCGCTATCGGTCCGGATAACATAGCCTACCTGGCCGCGGGCGGCTGGACAGATGACGGGTATGTTTACACCTACGACGCCGCCACCGGCGAACTGCTGCACGGCCCCGCCAATCCCCTGGTTGTCGACTATGGCTGCTTGATGGCGGTCGCGTACCAGGACTCAACTGTATTTGTCGGGGGAATGTCGGACTTTGTCACTCCGATCGATTCGGCCGGATCGATTCTTGACCGTTTTGCTCTTGGCGACGGACCGGTTCATCTGGACTTCAACTATGTGCCAGGTGATCTGGACGGAAGTTTTGTCGTCGACATCGGTGATCTGGTCTACATGGTCGACTGGTATTTTACGGGAGGAATTGAGCCTGTCTACCCGAAATGGCGCGCCAATGTGAACGGCGATTTCGCCAACGATATCTCCGATCTTGTCTATCTGGTGGATTTCATGTTCACCGGTGGACCGCCGCCGCAGGTGGGTCCGACCTGGTGGGAGTGATCGGAGAACCCTCCAACCGACTGAGAAGCCACAACCCAGCCCTCACTTCTTCCGCGGTTTGGCGGCTTTGGGGCGGCTCTTCTTTTTGGCAGGTTTCTTGGCTGGCTTTTTCCTCTTCGCCTTCTCGATCTCTTCGGCGAAAATCTTCTCCAGCGTGTACGACGATGGCGTGAAATCCAGCAGACAGATTTCGAACAACTCATCGACGCGCTCGATATAGGTGAACTTCGTCTTGCGCTGGATCTCTCTGGGGATCTCTTTGAGATCTTTTCGGTTTTCCTTGGGCAGTACGACGTGGAAGATTCCAGCGCGATACGCAGCCGATATTTTCTCTTTAACCCCGCCTACCGGCAACACCTTACCACGCAGCGTGACCTCGCCGGTCATAGCTATGTCGTTGCGAATAGGTCGCTCCGCCATCACCGATGCAATCACCAGACAAACGGTCACACCGGCCGAGGGCCCATCCTTGGGAATAGCGCCCGAAGGAAAGTGGATGTGGATATCGAATTCATTGAAATCGGCGGAATCGATCCCCAGCATGTCGGACTTGGAGCGTACGTAGGAGTGCGCCGCCTGGATCGACTCTTTCATCACCTCGCCCAGAGACCCGGTGGTGGTGATGGTCCCCTCCCCTTTCATCTTGAGCCCCTCGATAAACATCAAGTCCCCACCGGCGCCGGTCCAGGCCAGCCCGGTGGCTGTGCCGATCTCGGGAACTTTTTCGGCCTTCTCCGGGATGAACACCGGCGATCCCAGAAACGACTCGAGGTTTTTCTCACTCACCGTCCAGGATTTTCTTTTCCCCTGCGCTTTCTCCAACGCCATCTTGCGGCAGATTTTCTCGATCTGCTGCGAGAAGCCCAACAGGCCGGCTTCTTGCGTGTAGTTGGAAATGATGCGGGCCAGCGTTTTCTGCGAAATTTTGAACTCGGACTTGCGCAGTCCATGCTTTTTGAGAAGGGTGGGAATGATATATTTCTTGGTGATGACGATCTTCTCGCGCTCGATGTACCCGGGGATCTCCATGAGTTCAAAGCGTGGAATGAACTGCTCCGGAATCTCCTCGAAGGCGCGCACTGAGCAGATGAAGAACACCTTACTCAGGTCAAAAGGCACCCCCAGATAGCTGTCTATGAAACGCGAGTTGAAGCGCGTGTCAACAGCTTCCAACAGGGCCATGTTGACCGAGGATTTGTTCTCCAGATTGAAGTAATCTATGTCCTCAATCAGAATCACCGGATCACACGAACCGGCATCCTTCATCGCCCTGACAATCTTGCCGGGCTGGGCGCCGAGGAAAGTCCGCGGCATGCCCTTGATCTCGGACACTTCGGAAATACCGCCGACGGAGATACGAATGAACTCCTTGCCCAGTGAACGGGCGATCGCTTTGGCCAACGACGCTTTGCCGGTTCCCGGTGCGCCTACCAGACAGAGGGTCGGACCTTCATCGGTACCGCCGGATAGCTTGCGCACCGACAGTCGCTGCAGAATCTGCTCTTTGATGCTGGTCGGGCCAAAGTAGTCGGTGCTGATGATTCGCTCGACCTCGGGAATCTCGTAGTTCTCCGGGGTGACTTTTCCCCACGGCAAAGCGAGAATCCAGTCGAGATAGTTTTTGGTGACACCGTACTCAGCCGAGGCCGACGACAGCCGTGACAGCCGGTCCACCTCGATAGTCGCCCGTGCTTTCACCTCCGGAGGCAGGTGCGGAGAACTACTGATCACTTCCCGAACGCGAAACGCCTCCTCGGCCTGACCGTTGTCAGGCTCAAGATACGGCTGCTGCCCACGTGCCGGCTGCCAGGGGATAAACGGCCGGGCCTGCCCATCCGACCGACCCTGATCGCTTACTGTGCGCAAAGCTCCGGCGTGTGTCAGAACCCGATCAAGATAACCTAACATGAGACCGTACCTGAGCTGCAAATCGACCGCTTCGAGAAGTTCCTGTTTCCACGCCAGAGGGAAATGGAAGAACGAGGCGACCCGGTCGGCCAGAAGGGAAGGATCGTTCTCGATAGCTTTCAGAACAAAAACCAGCTCGGCCGAGTAGCTCGGATCGAGCCGCGTGATTTCGTCGACCATGGTGATTACAGCATCCATCCTTCCCAGATGGCTCTTGGGATCACTGCTGTCCAGTTCCAGATCCTGGACGGTGACGGTTGAGTAGGCGTCTGAGCCGGAAACTTTGGCTATGGCAATTCTCTTGAGTCCTTCGATAGTCACCAGCAGCGACCCGCCGGGCGCCTCGCGACAGTCGCGCACCGTGGCCAGTGTTCCCATCCGATGGACAGGCGACGGCTCGTCCTCATCGTCTGGGTGGGGCGAGAATGAGGCAACGAATTGCTGCTCTCTGGAGTGGCAGTCGCTGATCAACTGGAGGGTTTCCTTGCGTCGCACCTGGATGGTCAGCAGATTGTGTGGAAACAGCACTGCCATCCGAAGACGCAATAGTGGGAAGTTCTCCGTTGGGCCTTCTGTCACCAGGGGTATTCGGTACCGGCTCTTGATTAGTATATCTGATGCCATTTTCATAGATATCGGCTATCCTCTCATTCCCTGAACCGCCGCCGTGGGCAGGCCGTAATTCCTTCTTGTTCCGCACCTTACGCCACGGCGGCAATCATCGGACCTCTGCAGACCCATTCATTAGCGACTGCTGATGGTCGCAGATCCGCTGGCACTAATATAACGTACTTCGATGAGAAAGGGTTCTTAAAACTGGCTCGATCGTTTCTATGTCGTCGCCGAAATCGTCATTGCGAGGTCGCCGGCCACAAGTGTCTCTTAAGGACGACCGCGACAATCTCATTCTGTGGGCGGCAGACGTCCTCGTCTGCCCGGTTCATACGGAACGGACTTTGTTTCAAGTTGGTTTGTGGTGGACGAGTCTTCAGACTCGGCTACGAATGAAACAGGCGATGCCTGCTCGCGCGATCTGAAGATTACGCGGGCACAATATCATCCCCGCCGCATACGTCATTCCCGCACTGCAACCGAGAGCGTGATCTCTGATTACCCGCCCCCACATCCTGTACCCCCTAATCACCTGAACCACAACATATAACACCCCCACAAAAAAAGTGATTTATCGTCACTTTT
>DAOVOW010000212.1 GCA_030629485.1 bacterium | reverse complement strand
GTTGCCGCCGTGCTGGCTGAGGATCCGGCCATGTCAGCGAAGGTCCTCAAGCTAACCAACTCTGCATTTTACGGACTGAACCGCGAGATTGAGTCGGTCAAGCACGCAGTGTTGGTCGTTGGCATGGAGGCGATTAAGAACCTCGTCCTGTCGGCCTCCGTGCTCGGTATGTTCAAGGGCAACGACATCGACCAAGAATTCCAGGAATCCTTCTGGCGTCATTCGCTGGCGACCGCCTTCTGTAGTCGACTACTGGCCAGACGAGTCAAGAGCCGCGGTATGATCGACCCGGACACAGCCTTCTCATCGGGACTGTTGCATGATGTCGGCAAGATGATTATTTCCTGTTTCCTGCCGAACGAAAATGCCATGCTCAAAGCGGCGAGAGAGAGCAACAACGAGATAGAAGATTATATCCTCGAAGATAGTGTGCTCGGGTTTAACCACGCCCAAATTGGCGGCTTTCTGGCCACCCAGTGGAAACTGCCGAAACGGCTTGCCGACTCCATCAGCTTCCATCATCAGCCCATGTTGAGCGAGGACGAGTTGCCGATCGCCTATCTGATCCACCTCGGTGATTTTGTAGCCAAGCGAACCTTCTACGATCCACAGGACACCCACATGATCGGCTCGCTTCAAGATGGCGTGGCCGACTACCTGAACGTGGCCGAATCCGATCTGGACGAATTCGGCAGTATGCTGCGTGAGGAGTATGTCAAAGCGGAGACTTTCATGCAGATGGCCGGTTTGCCCACGTGATCGTTATCAGTGCACGGTTCCGGGACGATCTCTCCTTGTTAGCCCGACTCACCTCCAGCCGCCACGGCCAGGGTCATCTCGAAATTATGCCTTGACAAGTCGCATAGGTCTATGTACAATGATTAATTACGCGATAATGGTATCGCGAAAAAACGGTGCTGATTGACAAATGGGCGATTAGCTCAGTTGGTTAGAGTACTTGCTTGACATGCAAGGGGTCACTGGTTCAATTCCAGTATCGCCCACCATAGATGAAGACAGCGGATGTCGGCGGAAACCCCCGACCGAATCTCCGCTTTTCGTTTTGTTATAGGAACAGATCGACGATATGTCACAGCTTCAGGTTACCTTGCCCGACGGTTCGACCAGACAGTATGACGAAGGTGTCTCTGGTCTTGACGTCGCCGCTTCGATTTCTCCACGTCTGGCCAAAGAGGCCCTGGCCGTGAAAGTCGGCGGCCAGGTGCGTGATCTGATGGCAGTTATCGACGCTGACGCGCCGGTAGAAATTCTGACTTTTGCGCAAACCCAAGGTCGGCAGGTGTTCTGGCATTCCAGCGCCCACGTTATGGCGCAGGCGGTGCAGGAACTGTTCCCGGAGGCGAAATTGGCTATCGGTCCGCCCATCGACGAGGGCTGGTATTATGACTTCGATGTCGACAAGCCGTTCTCGCCGGAAGATCTGGAACTCATTGAAAAGAAGATGGCCGAACTCATCGCCGAAGATGCATCATTCAGCCGGAGTGAACTTCCGCGCCAACAAGCTATCGAGAAGTTCCGCGCCGCCGGTGACGTTTACAAGGCCGAGATAGTCGAAGAGCTTGAAGACGACACTGTCTCGTTCTATCGGCATTCTCGATTCGAAGATCTCTGTCGGGGTCCTCACATCCCGCGCACCGGGCTGATCAAAGGCTACAAGCTGACCTCCAGCTCCGGGGCGTACTGGCGTGGCGACGAGAAACGACCGATGCTTCAGCGCATATACGGCGTCTCTTACCCCAAAAAATCCATGCTTGTTGAATACCTCCACCGCATGGAGGAGGCAAAGAAGCGCGACCACCGCATGCTTGGCAAGCAACTCGAACTGTATACCATCACCGAAGAGGTCGGCGCCGGATTGATTCTCTGGCTGCCGCGCGGCGCCCGGGTGCGCAACGAAATGGAAAACTTCTGGCGGGAACAGCATCTCAAAGCCGGATACGAGATGGTGTTTTCTCCGCATATAGCCAATCTCGATCTCTGGCACAAGAGCGGACACACTGATTTCTTCAAAGATGATATGTTCGCCCCGTTCGAGGCCGAGGGACGTAAGTTCCAGTTGCGGCCGATGAACTGCCCGTTTCATATTTCCATGTACCGTTCGCGCCGATGGTCCTATCGTGATCTGCCGCTACGCTGGGCGGAGCTTGGTACTGTCTATCGGTTCGAGCCGAGCGGTGTTCTGCATGGACTGATGCGGGTGCGCGGCTTCACTCAGGACGATGCTCACCATTTTGTCACCCAGGAGGGTATGGAAGAGGAGTTGGTCTGGTTGCTGGACTTCTGCGTCAACTTGCTCAAGGCTTTTGGATTCTCCGACTACGACGTTTTTCTGTCGACTCGGCCGGAGAAAGCAATCGGCGATCCGGCCGATTGGGAACGAGCTCAGAACGGCCTACACTCAGTCCTCAAGAAGGCCGGCCTGGCCTATCAGGTTGATGAGGGCGGTGGCGCCTTCTACGGACCAAAGATCGACATCAAGATAAAGGACGCCCTTAACCGCAGTTGGCAATGTTCGACCATCCAGTTCGATTTTTCCTTGCCGGAGCGGTTCGATCTTCATTATATTGCCGCTGATGGTCAGCAGCAGCGACCGTTTATGATTCACCGAGCGCTGCTGGGCTCGATCGAGCGATTTTTTGGTGTCCTCATCGAGCACTACGCAGGCAATTTCCCCTTATGGCTGGCACCGTGCCAGGTACGGGTGTTGCCGATTACTGACGATTTGAACGAATATGCCGCCGATGTCGTTCAACGGTTGGAAGCTCGCGACATCAAAGCCGAACTCGATATTCGTTCTGAGAAGATCGGCGCCAAAATACGCGATGCCGAACTACTCAAAGTGCCGTACATGTTTATTGTCGGCAAGCGGGAAGTCGTGGCCGATTCGGTTTCTGTGCGCAAGCATACGGTCGGCGATATCGGCGTAAAGTCGGTGGAAGAGGCGGCTGCGTTGCTGCTTTCGGAAATCGAAACTAAAGGATTGAAAGAGAGTTGAGGTACTAATGAACAGGAGGGCTTTATAAGCAGCAAGACGCTTCGGGTCAACACCCGGATTAAGGCCTCGCCGATCCGACTGATCGGACCTGACGGCCAGCAACTCGGCATTGTGCCGATCAATGAAGCTCTGGACAAGGCGCGGGATTTCGAGCTCGACCTGGTTGAGGTATCCCCCAATAGCCGTCCGCCGGTCTGTCGAATACTTGATTATGGCAAGTTCAAGTACGAACAGGCCAAAAAGGATAAGCTGGCGAGAAAACGACAACACAGCTATCAGTTGAAGGAGATGCGTTTTCGCCCCAAGATCGATAGCCACGACTACGCGTTCAAATGCAGGCATGTTCGTGAGTTCATCGAGTCCGGAAGTAAGGTGCGAACCTATGTGATGTTTCGCGGACGCGAGTTGGCATACACTGAGCGGGGTCGTCACTTGCTGGAACGGGTGACGGAAGATATGGCCGACATTGCCGTGGTGGAGGTTCCGATAAAGCGCGAAGGACGCAACATGAGTATGATACTGGGACCAAACGCCGAAATACTGAAGCATCTTCGGGCAACTCGACCGCAGGCCAAAGAGAGCGCGGCAGACCAGCCCGAGGCCAAGCCTGAGGTTGAAGATGAGGTCGAGGCGACGGAAACCGAACCGTCGGCGACAGGTTCAGAATAGATAAGTATTGTTTGTATAGTTAACAGTAAGGATAGTCTCGATGCCGAAAATCAAGACCAGGCGGGGAGCCGCCAAACGATTCAAGAAGACGGCCTCCGGAAAAATCAAGCGACACCACGCCTACCGCACGCATATCTTGACTAAGATGTCGCCCAAACGGAAACGCCAATTGCGCAAAGCGACCTTAATATCAGCCGCTGATTTGCCGCGCGTAAGAAAAATGATTCCCAATTTGTAGGCGATCCGACCGATAGACTAGGAGACAAAAATGCCACGCTCATTGAATAACGTTGCCGCTCATAAACGTCACAAGAAAGTGCTGAAGCGCGCCCGCGGCAACTACGGTGCTCGCAGTCGTCTTTATCGCACCGCGTTGGAAACGGTCAACAAGGGTCTGATGTATGCCTATCGCGATCGTCGCGCCAAAAAGCGGGTTTTTCGCTCGCTCTGGATTGCGCGTATCTCAGCGGCTGCGAAGATGTGTGATACTAACTACTCGAGCTTTATGCACGGCCTGACCAAGGCCGGGGTCAACCTGAATCGCAAGGCCTTGGCCGATATCGCCGCTCGCGATATGGCCACCTTCACGAACCTGGCAAAGATAGCCTCCGGCAATTAACCTCCGAGCTGACTGACTATGTCGCCACTGGAGGAAGTTGCCCGGCTCAGGCAAGAGGCGTTGGAGCGAATCGGTGCGGCTGATTCGCTCGCTTCGCTTAAGGAAGCCCGCGTTCACTACCTCGGGCGGAAGGGGCGACTTACCGCTATTCTCAAGGGTCTGAAGGACCTCCCTGTTGAGCAGCGCAAGCTGGTGGGGGCCGAGGCCAACAATTGTCGTGTCCAACTGGAACAGGATTTCGATGTGGCCGAGAAGAAGTTCTCAGAGAAATCCGAAGCGCCGCTGATTGATCCGACCCTGCCCGGCACCGCCCAGCGGGTAGGCGCGATGCACCTGACCAGCCAGGTCATCGAGGAGATGTGCGGCATATTTCACGGTATGGGGTTTGAGATCGCCCGCGGACCGGATATCGAAACCGACTACTACAACTTCGGCGCCCTGAACTTCCCGCCCGATCATCCCGCTCGCGACATGCAAGACACT
>DAOVOW010000241.1 GCA_030629485.1 bacterium | reverse complement strand
GCTGATGCTGGCCGAGATTATCGACAAGACCGACCACCCCAAAGGCGCGGTGTCGATTCTGCCGGGATCGTCGAAGGAATCATCGCCGCTACTTGATGACCCGCGTGTGAAACTGATAACTTTCACCGGGTCATCGGAAGTCGGCTGGTGGATAAAAGAGCACTGTGGAAAACAAGAGGTCGTGCTGGAATTGGGCGGCAACGCCGGAGTGGCTATTGCTGATGACGCCGATCTCGATTTCGCAACGACTCGCCTGGTACACGGCGCCTTTGCGGTGGCGGGACAGTCGTGTATTTCGGTGCAAAGGATCTATGTTCACGAGAAGGTCTATGGTAAGTTCCTGCGGATGTTCTTGGCCAAGGTGCGAAAGCTCAAGGTCGGCAACCCGCTGAATCCCAGGACCGATGTCGGCACGATGGTGAACGCCGAGGCAGTCAGGAACACTATGGCGACCGTGCGCGAAGCTGTCGCTGGCGGCGCCAAAATCCTGGTGGGTGGCAAGGGCAGAGGTTCGCTCATGCAGCCGACGGTACTGACCGACGTCAAGAGATCGATGGACGTTTGCTCCAAAGAAGCGTTCGCGCCGTTGGTGGTAGTGCAGAAATACAAGAGTCTCAAGAAGGTTGTCGACGAGATCAATAATTCCGAATATGGCCTGCAAGCCGGTATCTTCACCAACCGGATGAAGGACGTGTTCTATGCTTTCAAGTATATTGAGTGCGGTGGTGTTGTTATCAACGACATTCCAACCTACCGCGCCGATCATCAACCGTACGGCGGCATGAAGAACTCCGGTCTCGGCCGCGAGGGGGTGCGTTACTCGATCGAGGACATGACCGAGATCAAGATCCTATCGATGAATCTGAAGTAGCCTGATGGCCTTCATTTTGTGTGCGCGGCCGATGTCCACATCTGTCGAACCGTCATAGCAAACGAGATCGCCGCGTCCGCCCCCGAAAGCCATTTATGGCCCCGCAATGACCGAAATACCGCTTTTTCAACAACCTGTGAGACCGTCGAACCGGTATAAGATAGCACGGGATCGCTGCATCTTATGAGTGAGATCGTAAGCCGCTACTCTTCCACCTTTATCAGCCCCAGTTTCTCCAATCGCAGCTTGATGGCACCCCGCTTGCGCTGGAGCACATTGGCCATCTCGACCAGGCTCTTGCCGGCGTGAAAAAGCTCGGTGAGTTGCGACTCTTCGCTTTCAGTCCATTTCATAAAAGCGCGCGGATGTTCCTCTCGCATCCTGGACAGATTGTGTATCTTGCCACCGGTGGCGATGATCTCTATCGAGCTGTCGACAATGATCGTATGCTCCGGTGTGATAAAGTTATCGATCAACTCCTTGGCTAACTTGGCCGTCACCATAATGTCGGCCAGCGTCAACCGCGAGTCGGACAGCAGGATCTGATAATACGACAGCCCCCGCGAGATCATATCAAGGATATCGGTTACCTTGACTTCGGTGTCTCTGATTAGAATCGATTGCTCCATGTCATACCCCGATTTCGAGTCAGTGTTTCTTCCAGCCAAATCTAAGCAGGGGGGGTGACAGATCGTGTCAGTGGAAAACTCGGCCGGGGCGAAATCCTGAGTGTTTTCGCTAAGTTGTTGATGAGACATCAGTAATGGCGGGAGTGCGCAGACCAAACCAGTTCGGTTGAGCAGTTAACAATCGGCCACAAACCAGATATCACGTGAATCGTAGCGTGGAGATGGCAGGAATCCGCTGAGTGCCTGACGGCACCCTTGCACAACCCAGCGAAAGCGGCATACTGCAACCCAAACTCTTTTCGGATTAGCGCGTAACACATTTCCCGATTGCATCCGGCGCCTGATTTCGTATTTTGGCCTGAGATAACTATGGCGTCCTCAACTATAGGAGTTCTATGCTGTTTGGTGCCCATGAATCTATAGCCGGTGGAGTCTTCAACGCTGTCGAGCGTGGTCACAAAGCCACATGTGACACAATCCAGATGTTCAACAAGTCCAACAATCAGTGGCGGGCTAAGAAATTGGATCCAAAGGAAATTGACAAGTTCTTTGAGGCCATAGAGACTACCGGTGTCACGGTGGCGTTATCGCACACCAGCTATTTGATCAATATCGCTTCACCCGATGACTCCCTGGGCGAAAAGTCGCGCCGGTCACTTCGGAAGGAGATGCAGCGCTGCAACCTGCTCAAGATACCCAATCTGGTGATGCATCCCGGATCGCATGTCGGCTCCGGCGAAGAAACCGGCATGGCGCGGATCGTCGAAAACATTAACCGTATGTTTGACGATCTCTCAGGCAACGACGTCACGCTGCTTTTGGAGAGTACGGCCGGACAGGGTTCCAATCTCGGATACCGGTTCGAGCAACTGGCTCAGATGATCGACGGCATAGAGGACAAGGACCACATGGGTGTCTGTCTCGACACTTGCCATATTTTCGCCGCCGGGTATCCGTTAACGGATCCCACGGAGTATAAGGGAACGATCAAGCAGTTTGATGATGTGGTCGGTCTGGACCTGCTTAAGGTCATTCACATGAACGACAGCAAAAAGGAGTTCGGCTCACGCAAGGATCGGCACGAGCATATCGGCAAGGGCTATATTGGGCTGGAAGGGTTTCGGAATATCGTCAATGATCGGCGGCTGAAGAATGTCCCGATGATTCTCGAGACGCCCAAAGGGGACGACCTTGCCGAAGATATCGAAAACCTCGCCGTGCTGCGAGGCTTGGTGAAGTGACAGCTTCCGGCTGCTTCCTTAGGCGGTACTTCTACTGTTGAGTTCCGGGCATAGCCTACATAATGACAGCGTTGCGCTGCCTTACCAGTCCACCGAGCCCGGGCTCAGGGTTCCAAAGTGTCCGTCCGTCTCTCCCCCCACCAGCACCTCGGCGGCCCTCTTCAAATCGTCCGGCGCCACCCACAGGATGTAACCGTACTTGCCGGACCCGCTAACGACACCGTTGGCGGCGTGCACATTAATATTGGCATTGGCCAGTTTCAGATGGTGATGGTGAAGAGCTCCAACGCGATCATCACCCTGAATGAGAAAGGCCTTCTTCGGTCCCACTAACTCTACTCCGGCGTCTTGGGCGGCATCCTGAAGCTGTTGTGGACTCTCCGGGAAGAAATCCAACTGCGACTTATCATCACCAACGGGAAAGGCTGTGAAGGCAAGCAGGTTCACTCCCTTCTCACTCAGATGCTCCATCAGCCGACGCGCCTCGCCGGGTCGATCGCCGACTACGGCATAGTAATACTCAACTATCTTCACTGTCTCAGCCATCGGAAACCTCCTTGTTGTACTTCAGCACACTTCGCCTGCACCACTTACAATATAGATGGAATGAGCCATTCCTGCAAACGTCTTTGGACCGAGTGGCGACCGGCGGGGAAACTACGTGCCCATGTTGGGTCCGCGTGATCTTCAGATCGCCCCGCTTGAGCGTGGTTTCCTGACGGGTCTGAAGACCCGCCGGGCGCAAGACCGTGTGAATGTAATCCTGGGACACAACACTGGTTCTACTGCTTGCCATAACGGCGGAACACGCGTATACTTGGCATGCGAAGAGAGAGTCCTTCTTTATGGGAACATATGTGAAAGACTTCACATCCTTAGTAGTTAGTCAGCACGCGATTCCGCCCCTGCCGGAGTGAGTTAGGTCGGCTTCAAAAATAATATGGTGGGTCCAGTGGCTATTTGGGTGGGAAGGCGGTTTTCCATTCAGGGGCATTCTCCATCGCTTTTCGGCGGTCGTTCTGATGGCGACCACCATTTGGCATGTATTGTATCTCTTCACGGCCCGCGGCAAACAGTATCTCCGGGATATGCTTTCCACCATGAATGATGTGCGGCTGGGCATTCAACTGATCAGCTACAACCTCGGGATCGGCAAGGAGAAGCCACTGTTCGGCCGGTTCAGTTATATCGAGAAGGCTGAATACTGGGCGCTGGTGTGGGGTGCCGCGATTATGGCCGTAACCGGTCTACTTTGGTGGTTTGATAATTACGCCGTGACCTGGGTGCCTAAGGGTTTTCTGGATGTGATGTTAGTCATCCACTATTGCGAAGCCTGGCTGGCCACTTTGGCCATTTTGATCTGGCATATGTACTCGACTGTTTTCAATCCGAGCGTTTATCCGATGAACCCAGCCTGGTACACCGGTAAGATGCCTCGTCGGATATATATGCATGAGCACCCCGAGGATCCGGTCGTAAAAGAACTGGTTCGAAAAATGCATCTTCGCGAGATGCAGGAAGGACAGAACCAATTGGGTCCGGGGCCCAATCCCCAGCCGTCGGATGCCGCAGCAGACCCATGCGACCACTCTGATACATCGTCAGATAGGAAAAGCCCCTCCGACTGAAGGGGCTTTTTTGAACCTCAGTGAATCCTTGTTCAACTATCGGAAGGTTAAT
>DAOVOW010000376.1 GCA_030629485.1 bacterium | reverse complement strand
GTTGCTTTTCGCCACCTGACAATTCGCTGGTCAGCCGTCGGCGCAGATGCGAGATGCGGAAGCGATCAAGGGTCTCGACAATCCGTCGTTCCATCTCCTCCGGCTGCGTACCCAGATTTTCCAGCGCGAAGGCCACTTCCTTCTCCACCGTGACGGCTACCATCTGGTTGTCCGGATTTTGAAACAGGATACCAACCGGCAGCGGGGACTCGTTGCCGACACTGATGTCCAGTCGTCCCCCCTGTGGCTCAATCAAACCGGCCAATAGTAGCGCGAAAGTCGACTTGCCGGAACCGTTGGCCCCCATGACACAAACGGCCTCGCCTGCTTTGATCGCCAGACTGAGATGGCTGAGGGCCGGTTGGTCCTGTTGGGGATAAGAGTATGTGACGTTCGTTAGTTCTATCATAGCACTCGTTCGCTTACATCGCGCAGGGCCGGGGCTTGTTTCGGCCTATGATTCGGCGGACACAAGGCCCGCCCTACGAGCGGGTTGGCTGATGCGCCGGTCAACGATCTCCTCCATCAAGTCTTGTAGGGCAGCGTCCCTGTGATGCTGCCGTCTTCTGACTGTCGAGACCACATGGCTTTCGACGAAAACCTTGGAGCCTCACATTCCAACTGTGCTCACTCTTCGGCTCCGCTCAGAACAGCATTTGTGACGCGCGAAGCACAAGAAAGTGGCCTGTCAACGTTGGGTCCGAAGACCCGCCGGGCACAACGGCGACAATCTACTGCTGGATTCGGTTGCAGGCAAGTCTTGTAGGGCAGCATACTTGTGATGTTGCCGTTTCGATCAATCCCTTGGCCTACCACAGGCGGGCCCAGGACCCTGCGAAACGAACTTATGCGATAACCTCGGGGGGTCTGCCGCCCACCAAATCACTGTCTCACTGCAGAAACCACGCTCACTCCGCCGGCAGCAGGTCGGAGTCGCTCTCTCTGATCATTTGGATGTATCCCACCCCGCGAGCACCGAAATAAGCCTCCGGGGCGAAATACAGTTCATCGTCAAGCGCCCGGTCCAGCGATATGAATCGGTAGCCCTGCTCCTCGAGCATCGTTAGCAGATCATCGAGAAACACAGCGTTTAGCAGATTGGCCCGCAACTGCAAAATATGTCGGCAGCGACGCTTGAGCACCTGGGTTGCATCGGCTTCCGCCTGTTCCACGGCGTCCAGGACATGCTCAAGGTAATCATCGCGGAGATTGAAGTAGTCAGCGGAATCTATCTCTTCGCCGAGCTTTTCCATAGTGAGATTGTAGAAGTAGTCCTCCACCACCACCGTGGCATGCGCTATTACGATATCGTTGGCGGCCAGATACCGCCTCACCTCACGCTTGGCTTCAACCGTGTTGCCGTAGTGAAGAAAGGGATAGCGAAAAAAGCGCCATTCCTGCCCGAACCCGGAGAGCATCGGTTCCATAGCCGCCTGACCTGCGGCCAGATCCTGAAGGAAGGACTCCACCGCCAGCAGGTGCAGGTCCTGATGGGAGTTAGTGAGGCTGCCCAGCACATGACCGTCATTGAGCCAGGCGCCAAGAAGATCATGTTGGCCGTTGATATTTTTGCCCACAACAAACCCGGCCGCCTTGACTTCATGCTTTTTCAGGGCGGCCAACAAGTCGACCGTCACTTGCTGATGATCCACCTCGCTAAAGGATGTCGCTACCGGCAACTCATCAAAGGTGATGCAAATCTCTTTGGTCGCCTTTTTCTTGGCGGCTTCGGCAGGTGTTGCTCCCAACAGCACAGCCATTAGACAAACAGCCACCATCGGCACAATCATCATCCAAACCTTCCTGGCCGAGGCCACCGAAGGCCCATTAGTAGCGATTATCCTGGTCTTCTTCATTATATACAGATTACGAGAGTCCTCTCGGGAAATCAACAAAAAGGTCTGTATCGCGGGTAAGTGACTAATAATCACTGAGTTATGCGAGTCGGAGCCCCGTCCGGAGCCGTCCTGAGGAACTTTATGGAAGTTTTTTGGGTCGGGGGGTAGGAATCTGGTCGGGATTTTCGTATATTGATAGTACTTGATGATGTTGGGTGTCGGTAGAACGCTGTGAGAGGGACCAGAGATTAGCGATGGATATGTGCTTATGAGTAAAAAAGTAATTATCGCGGCCAACAACATGATCTTTACCTCCAAGATAATGACCGCACTGGACGGCATGGAGGCCGAAGGGATTAAGGCGATCCGCTCGGATGATATTTTCAAGCGGGCGCAGGAGCTCCACCCCGATCTGATCATTATCGATTTGAATCTCAACGGGATAGAAGCGCCATCGTTGATCAATAAGCTGCGCTCATATGGCGCCACATGCAAGATTCCGATCGTCTGCTATTCGCCCAATACGCTGAAGGACCAGATGAAGGCGGCCAAATCGGCCGGGGCTACCGAGGTTCTGCCGAACTCCCGGATGACCTCCAAGATGAACCAGATTCTGGGCAAGTACGTCCAGAATTGACGGCTGCTCAGGCGGAAGACTCCAACCGGGCGCTCACAGAGCGTCCGGTTTTTTTGTGGGGTACACAGTCCGTTTTTCCCCTATCTTGTCAGAACTATGGCGCTGGGTATCAGGAAAGTCTCGGTTTTCACGATCACCATGTCCTCGATGGTGGTGTGGATTGGCTTCTATGCCTGGCGCGTCATGTTCAACAACTTCGCCGTCGACATTTTCGACGCTTCCGCAACCGACGTTGGCATTATCCAGGCTGTTCGCGAGATACCAGGCCTGCTGGCCTTCGGCGTCGGCGCGCTGGCTGTCTACTTCACTGAATCACGGATCGCATCGCTTGCGATTATTGTCGTCGGGCTGGGGCTTATACTGAGCGGTCTGTCTCCGTCGCTGGTGATGTTAGGAGCCGCTACGCTGTTGATGTCGTTCGGCTTCCACTATTTTGAACCGACCAACTCAGCCCAGCTACTAAACCTCTCAAGGGTCAGTGAATTGGGAAAGGCGCAGGGGAAACTGCGCTCGTGGGAGTCAGTGGCCGGACTGGTCGGTGCCGGGCTGGTCATGGGGCTGACCCTGTTTCTGGACTATCGCATCACCTTCTACATCAT
>DAOVOW010000232.1 GCA_030629485.1 bacterium | reverse complement strand
CCAGACAAAATCGTTCTCGGCTACCGTCAGGTTGACATTATCCAGCACCACCCCACCGTTATAGGAAAACGTAACGTTCTCAAGACTGATCGCAGCGACGTTGGCCATTGTCACCTCACCCTTTCTAATCCTCAATCCTTCACGTCCACGCCGCCAAGCACGCGCGCGAGTTTATCAGCCATCTCTTCCAGGTTGGTCAGGTAGTCATACGCCAATGGATCCAGTGACAGAACTTCACCGCCGATGGCGGCCGCAATCGTCTCCGCCGATTTCTGCGCAAACTGTGGCTGAACGATGATAACGTCGACTTTGTCTCGCCTCGCCTGTTTGATTACATCCGCCAACTGAGCCGGTCCCGGTTCCTTACCATCAACCTCTACCGCCACCTGGTTAAGACCGTAGGCTCGCGCGAAGTGACCATAGGCCGGATGAAACACATAAAACGTCTTCCCCTGCACGTCGGACAGCCGTTGTCTGATGCGCACATCGACACTGTCCAGATCGTTCAGAAACAATTGCAGGTTGTCCTGAAACCAGGATTCACGCTGCGGGTGAAGGTGGGACAACTCCTGAAGAACAGTTTGCGCCATCACTTTCACCTTAGCCGGATCCAGCCAGACATGAGAATCAACGCCAGCGTGATCGTGTCCATGTCCCGCATGAGGCTCGTGCTGATCAATCGGACTGGAGTCCTCGATCCCCCTGCGCATATCGACCAGGCGCAGGTCACTGTGCAGCCCACGCACCTTGGGCAAGAGTCCGGACTCGAACGGCACCCCGATGCTGAAGTACAGGTCCGCCTGTTGTAGTCTGACCATCTGTTGCGGCGTCGGTTCATAGGTGGCGGGAGACCGACCGGGACCGACCAGCACCTCAACATCGACATACTCCCCCCCAACCCGCTCAACAGAATAAGCCTGCGGCTGAACACTGACTACTACCCGGATCGGTTCAACATCAGAGGAGCAAGCAGCGTCGGGCAGACTAACCACTAACGCCGGCGAAATCAGTATCAACGACATGATAATCGTGGCGTGGCATTCCCTGTGTATGATGGACAACATGCCTCAGCCCCCGACTGCTGATCGCTTCCGGTTCGACCGATGTACCGACGTAGGTCCTGGTTGCTTGTCGCACACCAAGTGGAACTCATGACACTGGCGACACTCTTTGACCGCGTGGTCCTCGGCGAATTCGTCCCAATGTCGTTTTTGCTGAGGCGACAACACACCTGTTCCCTTGCAGAGGGGGCACGAACTCTCCAGTGCCGCGACTATAGCGTTTCTGATGAAATCGGAACGGTTGGGTATACCGTTCATAGCTTCACGAAGCGACTCATTGACCTTGAAACTGATCACCTCGGACTTGCCGCGTGCGTCAGACATAGCATCTCCTTCGTTATATGCTGCGGTGTCGACCACGTTGCGCCGGGTCCCGGCAGACTCCGACGGATGCACACTCACCGGAGGGCCGACACCATACGCAAGTAATACCTTGTATTACCATGCTGTCAAGTTGTTTTGACGCCCGGCCGAGTTCCCTCGCCATCGCCATCCTCGTTCCAGAGTGTGGCACGACCGATTTCCCTTGACCCTCATTAGCGCCGATAGTATTCTGAGGAGGAAGCAAGACTATGCCGTACTCCCGTTTGACATTATGCCTGCTGTGTGCTGTGACAGTAACCGGACAGGTATTGGCTGAAGATCGTCACCCGGCTGTGGCGGGCGCCTTTTACCCGGCGGACAGCGGTGCCCTGGCGGCGATGGTTCAGGACCATCTCGGCCGTGCTACCGACCTGCCGGTGATTGATGGTGACATAGTCGCACTCATCGTTCCCCACGCCGGGTTGATCTACTCCGGGGCTATCGCCGCCCACAGCTACAAACTCCTCGAAGGGTCCGATGTCAATCGGGTGATTCTCTGCGGTCCCTCCCATCGCTACCCCTTTGAAGGTACTTCGGTATACGGACCCGGCGTGATCTGGCACACGCCTCTTGGGTCTGTGCGATGCGATGACGAATTATGCACAGTGCTGGCAGCCAGGAAGGGAATCGATGTTATCGCGGCCGCTCATGCGCGCGAACATTCACTGGAAGTACAGCTACCATATCTGCAATCAGTGTTGCCTGATCTCAGCATCATTCCCGTCGTGATCGGCTTTCAAAACCAGCGCGGAATTGATGCCTTGGCTGGCGCGTTGGAGAGTCTCGAGTACGATTCGCGCACGATCATGGTCGCCTCGACCGACTGGCAGCATTTCAAATCATCGTCGGTCGGCGCTCCGATGGACTCTCTCGGTATTGCCTGCCTTTTGGATTTGGACCCCGACCGGCTGGCAACACTGCTGGCATCCGGCAAGGTTGAGATGTGTGGCGGCGGCGTGACGGTCGCAGTTACCAGGGCCGCCCTCAGCAAAGGGGCCAATCGGGCCAAGCTGCTTCGATATGGCGATTCCGGTGATGTGAGCGGCGACAAGCAGTCGGTGGTCGGTTATGCCGCAATGGTGCTTTACCGACAGAGAGTAAACAGTGACGACAAGACTGGGCAGGCACCGGACAATGGGGAGTTGAAAGTGGGAAAAAAAGAACCATACCATTTGAGCGCGAGCCAGAAGAAGCGCCTTCTTCAGATCGCCCGTCAGTCGATTGCCGATTACCTGAAGGATGGCACCGTCCCGGAGTTCGAGGTAACCGGGATACTACGCGAACCGGGTGCGGCTTTTGTGACGTTGGAAAAGCAGGGTCGTCTGCGCGGCTGCATCGGCTACACACAAGCAGTTGAGCCACTGTACCGAACGGTGTCGTCGTGTGCTATAAAGGCAGCGGTAGAGGACCGGAGGTTTACTCCCGTGCAGGCCGATGAATTGGCCGGGTTGCACATCGAGATATCGGTCCTGACGCCGCTTGAGGAAACTGTGTCGCTCGACGAGATTGAGGTGGGTCGCGACGGGTTGATGATTGTAATGGGCAGGAATCGTGGTCTTTTGCTGCCACAGGTCGCAGTTGATAACGGATGGGACCGCGACACATTCCTGGAGCAAACCTGTCGCAAGGCGGGCTTGCCACCCGACGCCTACAAATGACCCCAGGCCGTGATACTGAAGTTTCAGGCCGTTGTATTCGGGGAGTAGGTCTCGTCAGAGGGCACGACAACAACGGTTACTGCCACGAAAGTTTTCTCAGGGCCGGTCCGCTTGGAGGACATCCACCAGCGTCGGCTAAAGAACCAGCTTGGCAAACTCACGAAAAACATCCACCGTCCGAACGACGCCCACCACTCGACCATCTTTGAGTACCGGCAGCAGGCTGAACTTGTTAGCATTCATCTCGTAGACCACTTTGATGATGTGGTCATCGTAGTCGGCGGTACCGGCCACCGGGATCATGACATCACTAACCGGTCGGTCGGCTCGCTTGCGTACACCTTCGAGGATCTTATCAAAGGAAATCTCAGAAAGGTTGGGATCGACTTTGACGTCAAACAGCTTCTTGCGATAGTCCAGCGGTTTGTCGGTCAGAAATTCCGGTTCGAGTCCGCGCAGGATATCACGGCGGCGCAACAATCCGACCAATTGGTATTTTTCATCGAATACAAGGACCACTCTCGGTAGAGACTTGCGGCCGTCGATTTCCAGAACCGAGTTTTCCATCTCGACAATCGCCTGTTTGAGCGTGAACCAGTGAGGCATATGCGGGTACTTATCCAGCGGGATCATCAGATCGCCGGCTCTTGTCATCTTCATACGTCAATTCCTTTCGCTGCTGGAATATAGTCACCATCGAAGGCGGCGCAATCTACAATTTTCGGTCGTTTTCCGTTTGCAGGAGGCGCATGACCTCATCCAGGTTGAGGCCGCTCCGCTCGGCCACAACCTGCGGGTCATTATCCACGGTGGCTGCCAGCCGACGGATGTAGGCGCTGGTAAACTGCACGGTGGCCTTTGCGAGCGGTTGGGTGGAGAACAGTTTGTGGACCTGTTTGAAATCCTTTCGCATAGCAGCAAAGTGAAGCGCTCTATCGACGGCGAAAAGAAGCTCCTCCTGCTTGAACGGCTTGTTAATGTAGTCAAAGGCGCCCAGCGACACCGCCTCTCGCGCACTCTCAACAGAACCAAAAGCGGTGATAATTATGACTTGCTCATCGCGATCATTATCGGCCATCCAGCGAAGTATCTCCATGCCGTCCATGCCCGGCATCCTCAGGTCGGTGATGATGATATCGAATCGCTCCTGTTCCAGTATGCCTGCCACTTCCAGAGAGTTGTTGGTAGTCGTAATCTGATACTGTGTCCTTTCGGCAAACACTCTTTCCAGCAGTTTCAGCATGTGCAGTTCATCATCGACAGCCAGGATTCTTCCCTTCATCGGTCGCTTCCTTTCTCCGGTCGGTCGGCCGGTGTCGGAACTTCCACCAGGTCCAGTCTCTTCAGAAAGTCATTCAAATACCAGGAAGCGACCTGGTCGGTGGAAAGCGCCATATCGAGCTGTTTGGTCATTATCGTCAGGCGCCCCAGACGGGTCAGCTTGCCGACCATGGCCT
>DAOVOW010000346.1 GCA_030629485.1 bacterium | reverse complement strand
ATGAATGGTACGCACCCGCGCCCGGCCTATGGCGCCGTCCTCAAGCTTTATTCCTGAGGCGATCCTATCGGCATCGGTTTGAACAAAGTGCCCCTTGACCTTGGCCTCGTACAGCCGCGCGATCTGAGCGGTTGGTGGTGGGCGGTAGCCGCCCACCGGAAACGTGCCCATGTTGTGTCCGCGTGATCTTCAGATCGCCCCGCTTGAGCGTGGTTTCCTGACGGGTCTGAAGACCCGCCGGGCACAAGACAGTGTGAATGTAATCCTGGGACAGGACATGGCATTGACCTCTCCGCGTTTGCGAGGCTCACAAACAAGAATACAGTCAGGGGTTCAGGGGCATTCGGTCTCAGCCCCCGCCCAAGCTCAGATGTCAATCGCCAACAAATACACCGCGCAGTAATAGAGCCCCACGACGACAAAAGCGGCGCCCGTGACTCGGCGCGCCCACCGCTCAAACATAGCCAGCTTGTTAAAGACAGTGCCCACAAAGCGGGCCCCAGTGGCAATCAGGATGGCAAAAACCACCACCGGCAGGGCGGTCCCGATACCATAGACGGTCGGCATCAGCACGTTCGACTCCTGCTCAACAGCCAGCGGAATCAGACTTCCGAAAAACAGAGCCGCCGACACCGGACAAAAGGACAGCGCGAACAGAAGCCCGAGCAAACCGCCACCCCACAGCCCATACTTTTCGATCTTGCCCTGCCAACCTTGTCCAAGACTCGGCCCGGACACTTTGAACTTGAACAGACCGAGCAGGAACAATCCAACCAGCAGAAGGATCGGTCCGAGTCCCTGGTTCATGTGCTGCTGCAAAAAGAACGACAGGTCCGGCACCGCCAGGGCGCTGGTCACGATCAACACCCCCAGCACCACATACGTCACGGCGCGACCAAGGGTGTACAGCAGCCCGGTGGCGAGAACGAATCTCGGTCGATCAACCTGCTTACCGATATAGGTTATGGCAACGATATTGCCGGCCATTGGGCAGGGCGAAATCGATGTCAGAATCCCCAGCCAACAGGCCGAACCGACGGCGATGAGATACGAGTCCACTATTCGTCGTTCCCTGGGTTCATGAACGTCCGCGTCTCACTTTGCACGTACTCGATGAACTTATCCTTGTTTCGCACCAATTGCCAGATCTTGTCGAGGTTCTTCCATTGGCCCTCTTTTGCATCACCTTCGCGGGACAAGATCAAGGTCTTGGTGTAAAGTTGGTAGTCCTTGATATAGTGTTCGTTCTCTTCCTCATCGTAATTCACGGCGCGCCATACCAGCGAGCTATCGGCCAACTGCTGCTTGAAGCCGGTCAATAACGCTTCCTCGGAATATGATTCAAGTTTGCGGCAGGTTGCGCACCTGCGATTGCCATAAAAGTAGTAGACGATTATCCGATCACTTGACGGCGAAGCTTGTTCTTTAGACAGTGAATCCGGTTTCTGTAGCACCGTGGAATCGCTTCCCTCATCGGCCAGAGCCAACGCGCCAACAAGAGCGATAGATGCAACGAGAACTACAGAGATCAACAACCTTTTCTTCACAACATACCTCATCAGTATACTCTCTGATTCATCAAGACAACATTTTCTTCAGATCATGCAGCGACGGCACCTTGCCCGACACTTTCACCTGTCCGTCAACAACCAGCGCCGGTGTCATCATCACGCCGTACGTCGTGATCGCCATGATATCCGTCACTTTCTTAACCTGGCAATCCAGACCGAGCTCGTTAACCGCTGCCTGAGTCTGTTTCATGAGTTCCTCACATTTTGGGCAGCCGGAGCCGAGCACTCTGACTTCTTTCATCGCATATTCTCCTAAAAGAGTGAACCGTATATCAATCCGGAAATCGTGGCCATAACAACCACAAGGGCCACGAACACGACTGTCTTTTTCGTCCCCATCACCGATCGTATGACTAACATATTAGGTAACGACAAAGCCGGCCCGGCCAGCAGAAGCGCCAGCGCCGGACCCTTGCCCATACCGTTACCTATCAGACCCTGCAGGATCGGCACTTCCGTCAGCGTGGCGAAATACATGAACGCCCCAACGACCGAAGCGAAGAAAACGGAGCCGAGCGAATTGCCGCCGACCCAATCGCTGATCCAGTGAGACGGAATCAAGCCCTCGTGCCCCGGTCGCCCCAGCAGCAACCCGGCCACCAACACGCCTGCAAACAACAGCGGCAAGATCTGTTTGGTGAAACCCCAGGTCTGTGCAAACCAATCCCCCGCCTCGCCTTTGTCTTGAGACGTTATGAGAGACAGCCCCACAACCGCTGCTGAGAACGGCAGCAACGGCTCATGCGGAAAGATCGCCGCCAGAATGGCCGTAACTCCACCCGTCACCAGTACCTTCCACTTGTTCAGTCCATACCAAGCGACCAACAGCAGGCCGAACAGAATGGCGATAGCAGAGGTGATAATCCACTTTGCCGAGTAGGTTTGATACCAGAAGCCTGTTTCTGCATCCGGCTTGCCCCAGTTGGCAAAAACGAGGATCGCCACCATAGCTGCGAAATACAGCGCGTTTTGCCAGAGGGGACGACTGACCTCAGGTTCCGGCATAGCCATCTGGGCGGCGACCCTTTCCGTCTCTTCCCTGAGGAATATCAGGTGCATCAACAACCCGATAATGATGCTGAATAGAATCGCACCGATGGCTCGCGCAATCCCTAACTCCAATCCCAGCACCCGAGCGGTGAGAATGATCGCCAACACGTTAATGGCGGGACCGGCGTACAGAAACGCGGTGGCCGGTCCGAGGCCCGCGCCCATGCGATAGATACCAGCGAACAGCGGCAGGACAGTGCATGAACAGACCGCGAGAATCGTGCCTGATACCGACGCCACACCGTAGGAGAGCACTTTGTTGGCCCTGGCCCCGAGATATTCCATGACGGCAGCCTGACTTACAAAGACCGCAATCGCCCCGGCAATAAAAAACGCCGGGATCAGACATAACAGCACATGCTCCTGCGCATACCATTTGGTGAGATGCAGCGCCTCCAGCACAGCCGTGCGAACCCGTTCCGACTCAATCGGAAGATAGAAGAACAGGGAAAAGACACCGGCCATCACGGCCAGCGGTTTCCATTCACGTTTCCAATCCATATTGCGCACTCTCGATACCGGACCGAGTCACTCCAGGTAATTGGTCGTTACGCCGATGACCTGCCGAAAAACATTACCGCCTTATCGCTGCGGCCATCTGCCGGATATTGGCTTTCAGCACGTCCTCAACACAGCCAAAGAAATTCAGAATACAGGGTACCCTCAACCGGTACCACACTTGCAGCCCGCGTTTCTCGTCCTCTACGACCCCGGCCTCCCTGAGCACTGACAGGTGCCTGGAGACCGT
>DAOVOW010000369.1 GCA_030629485.1 bacterium | reverse complement strand
GAGCTTCCCTGGGCGGGATCGTGAATCGACTGAACAACCACTTGTCCGCCCTGATCGGCAACGCCGAGCTTGGGATGGCTCGCGCTGATCTGCCGGGTGAGATACGGCATCATTTCGAAAGCATCGTGGTCGAGGCGGAATCGGCCGCTCAATTCGTACGTCACTCGTTGGGACGACCTGCCGAGAAGACAACGGCACCGGGCGCGACTGAAGCCGGAGCCGAAGACATCAACGAGATCGTCATGACCTTCCTGGGTCGGGTGCGTATCTCCGATAATCTTTACATGGTCGGTGGACGGCCTCGCGAAGTCTTTGCTCGCAGCTATCCGGTAGCGCCGATCAGATGTCCAGCCTCAGCGGTGGCGGCTCTTTGTGCTGAGGCAGTCGGCCGGCTGGCATCGCTTGCCCGGGAGGATGAGGTTCTTACAATCGCCGGCTATCTCATCGATAAACACGTGTACCTCGACCTCTCCCGGCATGGTCGAGAGCAACCGGCGATCGAACAAATCGCACGGTTCGGCGAGTATACTTGGGCCGGCGATCTGGCCGATCAGTTGACGGCAGCCGAGTTTTTGTCACCCGTGATCGGACAACCGTGTCTGTGTTGCGTCGATCAAGGGTCCGCCCAACTCTCGTATATGTCGTTCAAATTCCCGGTCAGTGAGCAACCGTCTCTGTCCGACAGTCGGTCGCCGGGCAGGCTGAGATTACTGGCTATTGACGATCAGACAGTCATCCTGGATCTCATCACGGCCATGTGTCAGTCCTTGGACTATGAGATCAAAACGGCCCGATCGGGGACCGAAGGTCTGAAGCTGGCTGAGCAGCATGAATTCGACATCATTCTGGCTGACTTGGCTATGCCGGGCGCTTCCGGACTTGAAGTGGCCAGACGCCTCAAAGAGATAGCCCCCGGCGTCCCGGTGATCCTGGTGACGGGCTGGGAGGTGACGCTCCAGCCGGAGCAGTTGCGGGCAGCCGGCATAGTCCGTGTCCTGCACAAACCGTTCCGCATCGAACAACTCACCGAAATCGTCCGTTTGGCGACCGCCGACCGGGCAATCGGCTAGCGTCCTGTCCCAGAATTACATTCATGCAGTCTCGTGCCCGGCGGGTCTTCAGACCCGGCGGGAAAGCGCTGTCATACGGGGCATTTCGGTCATTGCGAGGCCATAAATAGCTCCTTCCGCTACGCGGCAATCTCCAGTTGTTATGGGTCAGGCGCTTAGAGATTGCCACGGTCGCCCTTAAGAGCCACTTGTGGCCGGCGACCTCGCAATGACGAGGGCAGCGTTTTTCAACAGCCTGATAGTAGACTCTCCCGGCCGGCATTCCCCGACATGTAAACCATTTGTGGTAACTGCCGATACTACTCAAAAAGAGAATACCGTTCGACTATGAACATGAACAAAATCGACATCCTCGAACAAATTCGTAACAACGAGAATCTCCTCTCTCTGCCACAAGTGCTCTCGGAGATCCTTGAGGAGGTAGGCAAAGATGATTTCACTGCCGACTCGCTGGCCAGGATAATCCTCAAAGATCCATCGTTGACCGGACGGATCCTGAAAATGGCCAACTCCCCGTTTTACCAACGCGTCGCTGAGATCAAGACGGTTCATCAGGCCGTGTCGGTGCTTGGTGTCACGACGGTTAAATGCCTGGCTCTGTCCACCTCGGTATTCAACCCTGACAAAATTGCCGTCGCCTCGGACGTTGATCCCAAGGAGTTCTTTGCCTACTCGCTCTGTATCGCAGCGGCGTCCGAGAAGATCGCCCGGGCCGTCTCGAATACGTCACCTGAGGAAGCGTTCATTGCAGGCTTGCTGCACGACATCGGGGTCCTGTTTTTGCTGCATCATTATCCCGACGAGTACGTCCGTATTGTGCGAAAAGAAGTACCGGCCGAATCGCTGGTCGATGCTGAGATCGCCATGTTTGGTATCGATCACTGTGAAATCGGGTACCACCTGGCCGAAACATGGCGGCTGCCGGACTATGTCACGGCCAGCATCGCTGATCACCACAAACAGAGGTCTGATAAAGCCACGCATGTGCTTCAGGATATCCTTGGTCTGGCGGTCCAACTTACCAGCGATCGCTTCAGCGGTTTTGAGATCGACCTTGAGGAACGACTGCAAAGGATCAACGAGCTTTCCGCCTGGCTGTCCCTGGACAAAGCCCAGGTGGACGAGATATCCTCGTCGCTTCTGGCCGGGACGATCGGTACCGCAGAGTATCTTGGTGTCGACATCGGTAACATCGAGGATATGCTGGTCAGGGCCAACCAGGAGATCTGGAAATCGTACCTGACGATCGAGAACCTTTTCCGTGAACGACAAGAACTATCGCGGAGCCTGCTGCTGCAGGAACGCGAAAAAGGTGCGATAGAGTCGAAGAACATCGCCATGGCCACGCTGTCGCACTACCTCAACAACGCCACCATGGCCATCTACGGTCGAAGTCAGCTTCTCCGCATGATGCTTAAGAAGGGTGAGACCGACCACCTTCTGGAGAAACTCGAAAGCGATCTGGAAGTGGTCGATCGGTCGATCGAAAAAATCGTCGCCGTACTTGAGGAGATGCGGGAGATCTCTCCCATCGATCAGCAGAAGTATTACACCACGTCCCGGGCGCTCAATATCGACGACCGGATCGAAAAACGCCTGGCCAAGATGAACGCCAACGGCGAATGGGCCTCGCAGGTAGAGACCACTGCCGATGTTTGAACACAAACCCGTTGCCATCGCCCGATCATTTGCATAGCTTCTTGCTATGCTGACCTACCTGACTTCCGGCGAATCACACGGACCACAACTTACGGCTATCATTGACGGCCTGCCGGCCGGCTTGCCGGTCGATGTCCTGGCGATCAATCACCAATTGGCGCGACGGCAAAAAGGTTACGGCCGCGGCGGGCGAATGAGGATTGAGCAGGATCAGGTCGAATTGGTGGCCGGGGTGCGGGCCGGTCTTACCATGGGCGGACCGGTAACCCTCGTCATCCGCAACCGCGACTGGGCCAATTGGACCAGGATTATGGACCCGACAAACCCAATCGCGGACGACCTTTCGCCGAAAGAGCAGAAACTTGCCTATGACACCCATCGCGCCCGGCCCGGTCATGCCGACCTGACCGGCGGAATCAAGTGGCATCATCACGACCTG
>DAOVOW010000281.1 GCA_030629485.1 bacterium | reverse complement strand
GGTTTCACGCTCGACCATCGCATGTGACAGGCGCAGGCTGCGTTTTTGGGTCGAAGTCGCCGTGTTCTATGTATGGACGCGATGGGTCATGGAAAGTCGGACGCGCCCGAGACCGGTTACTGTCGCGCCGATCGGGTGGAGCATTTGCGCGGCTTCGTTGATGCGCTCGGGATCGACCGGTTCCACCTGGCCGGCCTCTCGATGGGCGGTACTACCGCCATTGGTTTCGCGCTCAAGTATCAACAGCGACTGGTGTCGTTGACTCTGGTCAGCAGCGCCGCCGCCGGTTGGGATGCGAGCAACAAGGTGTCGCTGGTCGACCGTCTGGCGCGAGAGAAAGGTTTGGAAAGAGCGCGACGGAAGTGGAAGGATATCACCCTGCTGTTCTACAAGAAGGACCATCACGATATCAAGCGACTCATGGAACAGATGATCGACGATCACTCCGGCGCTATCTGGATGGACCCGATGCGAGGCCGCTACCGGCGCGATAATGATTTGCCGAATATCCACAAGATCACCATCCCGACCGCCATCTTCGTGGGTGAACTGGACCGGATATTCGTGCCTTTGGCCGAGCAGATGCACAAAAGTATTTCCGGCAGCGTTCTGCATGTCTATGAGGGTGCCGGTCACATGCTCAACATGGAGGCGCCGGAGCGGTTCAATCGGGACCTGGTAGACTTTCTCAATCGAGTCTTGTAGTCTTCGGACCCGCCTTTGTTGGCAGGTCTGCGGACAGACCTACCCTACTCTGCTATAATCGATTGACACCGCCTCCCCGAAATCTATATTGTCCCCACTATTGATGAAATGCTCTGGTGAGACATGAGACTGAACGAAACGAAACCAAGAATCGCGGTATTCATTTCCGGCGGCGGCAGCAACTTGCAGTCGATAATCGATGCCACCAAGTGCGGCATTCTCTCGGCGCAGGTGGCGCTGGTGGTATCGAATAAGAAAAAGGCGTACGGTCTTCAGCGCGCCGCCAATGAGAATATCGAGACACTGGTTTTCAAACATAAGAAGTATTCATCACCCGAGGAAGCAGGCGAGGCACTACTGGTGGAACTTCGCGCCCACGAGATCGACTACATCGCACTTGCCGGATACCTGAGCCTCTTGCCGGCGAGCGTTGTTCGTGCTTACCGTAATCGCATCGCCAATATCCACCCGGCGCTTCTGCCCAAGTATGGCGGCAAGGGGATGTACGGCCACTACGTACACGAGGCAGTGCTGGCCGCCGGGGACAGGGAGTCGGGACTGAGCGTGCATATCGTCGATGAGATCTACGATAACGGCCGGATACTTGCCCAAACCCGCGTTCCCGTACTACCGGACGACACACCCGACAGGCTGGCCGCGCGCGTGCTGGAGCAGGAACACAAGCTCTACCCCAGGGTCCTGCAGAAATTAATCAAAGGAGAATATGATCTTGACTGAACAAAAGGTCGTGCTGTCGACCGATATCAAAGAGTACCCCTTGATGGTTCGCGGCAAGGTCCGCGATGTTTACGACCTGGGCGACCAATTGCTGTTTGTTACCAGTGACCGCATTTCAGCCTTCGATGTCATCCTGCCGAACGGTATTCCCGGCAAAGGGAAGGTGCTGACGGCGATGTCGCTGTTCTGGTTCGAGCTACTCAAGGAGGTTGTAGAGCATCACCTGATCACGGCCGATGTCGATGAGTATCCGGAGCCGTTGAAACGATATCGCAACGTATTGGTTGGTCGCTCCATGATCGTCATCAAGGCTGACCGGATCGACTGCGAGTGCATCGTGCGCGGATACATCTCCGGCTCGATGTGGAAAGAGCTACAGCAAGCGAGAAAGGCAGGCGGCAACACCGTGCATGGGTTTGAGTTTGCTCCCGACCTGAAGGAATCGGAGAAACTACCGGAACCTATCTTCACGCCATCGACCAAGAATGACACTGGCCACGATGAGAACATTAGTTATGACGAACTGGTGGCCATGATTGGTGAGGAACATGCCGTCCTGTGTCGTGATGCATCCATCGCTATCTATAAGAAAGCAGCCGAGTACGCCCTGACCAAAGGGATCATTATCGCCGACACCAAGTTTGAGTTCGGCTTCAAGAATGGTCGATTCATTTTGATAGACGAAGTGCTGTCGCCGGATTCCAGCCGTTTCTGGCCGGTCGATCGCTATGAAGTCGGTCGGGGGCAGCCATCGTTTGATAAACAGCCGATCCGCGACTACCTGGCCGGACTGGACTGGGACCGCAAGCCGCCGGGACCAAAACTGCCGGACGAGGTGATCGAGGCGACATCACAGCGTTACCGTGAGGCACAGAGACTCATAACAGGAAGCTGAGAGTATGAGCGACAAGGTGAGAATAAAACGCGCCGTCATATCGGTCTCAGACAAGACCGGCGTGGAACAACTGGCGTCCAAGCTGCAGGCGATGGGCGTGGAGATCATCTCCACCGGCGGCACCCTCAAGAAACTCAAAGAGGCCGGGATCCAGGCAATCTCGGCATCCACTTTCACCGGTGCGCCGGAGATAATGGGCGGACGGGTCAAAACATTGCATCCCAAGATGTATGCCGGGATACTGTGCCGACGTGACAACCCGTCGGACATGGAACAACTCAGTGAACATGACTACCGGTGCATCGACCTGGTCGTGGTCAATCTGTATCCCTTCCAACAGACCGTGGCCAGAAAAGACGCCGATCATGCTAAGATCATCGAGAATATCGATGTCGGCGGTCCATCTATGATAAGAGCGTCATCGAAAAACTACCAGGCGGTCACGGTGGTTGTTGATCCGACCGACTACGATGCCCTGATCGAACTGATGGAAACCAACGACGGCGCGGTCGACCTTGACTTCAGAAAAGCCTGCGCCGCCAAGGCCTTCGCCATGACGGCGACCTATGATTCAGCCATCGCTGCCTATTATAGTGGCGGTCGCGGTGAGAGTACGGATGACTTTGCAAGCACCTACCAGCCGTCCTTCAGCTTCCGGTCTAAGCTGCGTTACGGGGAAAACCCCCACCAACCGGCAGCCGTTTACGCTGCTGATGGTTTCGACGGCCCGACCCTGCTGAACGCCGAAATGCTGTCCGGGAAGGAGCTTTCGTACAATAACTATGGTGATCTTGATGCCACCCTCGATATGGTTCTGGATTTTGCCGAGCCGTTCGCTACCGTGCTAAAGCACGCCAACCCGTGCGGCGCAGCGGTGGGGGCAACGATTGCCGAGGCCTACAAGGATGCGTACGAAAGCGATCCGCTGTCCGCTTTTGGGTCGATTATCGGATTGAACCGCGAGGTAGACATGGAGTGCGCCAACGTCTTGCATGAAACACCGTTTGTGGAATGTATCCTGGCCCCGTCATATTCCGCCGAAGCGTTCAAGCTGCTCAAAAAGAAAAAGAACCGCCGCCTGTTGGCGTTACCGGCTATCGCCGACGGCATGCCGAAGAACCAGATGGTCTATAAAGTGATTCGCGGTGGGTTGTTGGTGCAATCAGCCAATGAACTGGAGACCCTCGAGTCCGAACTGAAAGTGGTCACCAAGCGTGCCCCTACTCCTGAAGAGATCAAGTCGCTGCTGTTTGCCTGGAAGGTGGTCAAGCACACCAAGTCCAACGCTATCGTGCTGGCCAAAGGGAACGCCACCGTCGGTATCGGCATGGGGCAAACATCGCGGGTGGACTCCGGGTTCATGGCTGTCAAGCGCGCCGGTGAGCGGACCGAGGGAGCGGTGATGGCCTCCGATGCGTTCTTCCCGATGCCGGATGGTGTCGAGGTAGCCACCGATGCCGGCGTGACGGCGATCATCCAGCCGGGTGGCTCCAAAGGTGACGAGCAAGCCATCGAGGCGGCCGACAAGGCCGACGCGGCCATGGTCTTCACCGGCGTGCGGCACTTCAAGCATTAGCGCGGCCCTGTCACCCCTGCGAAAGGGAGGGGATGGATTCACATTTGAAGTGCAACAGTTCCTTCCAAAATACTTCTGCCGGGGTCAGAAAGTCCAGACATTTTCGTGGTGTGTTGTTATACGCCTGGATGAGTTGGACGAAGCGATCTTCTGTTAGTTTTGCC
>DAOVOW010000285.1 GCA_030629485.1 bacterium | reverse complement strand
GGCGGTCATGGTATTATCGGGCAACTCATGATTGAGACGAGCGCTTGACGCGACGTCAAAGGTGACAATGCCGTTGGAACCGATGTACAGATCGGTGTAGACACTATCGTACAATGGGAACCCAAAGCCGATCGGGATCGCCCCGGTGGCGTCATCGTCACCAAGGGTTACCTCGGCACCGACCGAAGAAATATCGACCCAGCCATAGGTGGGACCAGCCGCTTCATCGGAATCGATCCAACTGTGGCCATAGATGTCCGGGCCGCCGAAACCCTTGCTCATAGCCGGGTAGAACGGTTCGGTTTCGTCGGATTTGTCGGCGTCAGCCGGTCGATGACCGGCCGGAGCAGGCCGCACCACATCGCCGGCAACGATACCACCGCTTCCGGCTTTGTTCTGATTCATCTGGCAGCCGATCGTGTAATCCAACCGACCGGGCCCGTTGTTGGTAACCACCAGCGGGTAGACCATCTCGGTACCGGCTTCCAGCGTTTCGTCTATAGCTGTTTCGACGATCTGGATATCAGGCGTGTAAACATGGACCAAGACCGGTATGGAGCCGGTTGAGTCGCCGTGTTCGTTGGAATACCAATCCAGGTTACCGGCGTTGTCGCCGCACGGTAGATCGCCGGTGTGAATGGTGACACTGAGGTCAACACTGTCACCCGGAAGGATAATCTGTTGCTGGCCGGAGAACTCCAGCCACTCGCAGGTCGACGAGAACCACATGCGGAGGGTGCCGTCACCGATGTTGCGCACGCGCACGAAATGCGAGGCGTCGTCACCGGGCTGCAAGCTATCGGCGATCTGCGCGGTGGCTATCTCGGACTGAGGCACCCCGACTCGCCCGTACCCGCGCACCTCGATATCGTCGATGTTCCAACCGCTCTTCTGCACAGAACCATCAGTGCCGCCCAGACCGAATCTGATCTGGAAATTCGGATTGCTGTCGGCGACGGCGGAGAGATCGTATTCCTCACCGTTCCACGATGTCTCCTGATTTGTGCCACCGTTTTCAAACAACCGCACCCAAGTGTCACCGTCGAACACGTCGAGGTAAGCATGGTCACAGGAACTGCCCTCGACGCCCAGCCAGTGGTAGTAAGTCATGATGACGCCGAACATGCTGCCGCAGTCTATGAGCGGCGAATAAACCCACTGGGTCCCGCTTATGTTGTTGTTGTATTGACCGGACAGGTCGTTGCCCAGAACGGCATTGTCGCTGGTGGGCGTGTGGTCCTCCGACGGATCACCACCACTGCCGGTCGGTGAACCCATCTCCCATTCGGCCGAGCCGCCCATGCCAGTCCAACCCTGGTCGTAGGAAAAGTCGTCCCAATAGAAAACGACACGGTCACCAACAGTGATATTGAAATACAGCGTAGCGGCGAAGTTTGTGCCACTGACATCAAGAGTCATAAGTACACCATATCCCAACGGGCATTCAGAGTCGGCCGACATCATGAAAACATCAGTTGAGTTATTGGCCGATCCGCTGATGGAATCAATGTCGCCAAAGTACCCGAAATCATCGCTGACTTCAGTGTATTGATCACTCTCACTCAAGTAAGCCGAGATATCAAACGCCTGGCCGGAGCCGCTGTTGCCGATAGTGACAACCAACTCGGCTGTTTCGCCCGGGTCGAGAATGCCGTTGTTGTCACCGCCCACGGCGTCGTCGATATAGACCGACACATACGCCAACTCCGGCGCATGGGCCGTCACAGTAAACTGACCGTACCAGGTTTCGCGGTTGGTGCCGGTTACTTCCAGATCAAACTGGATATATTCACCGTCGGGGATGTCTGCGGCAACGTCAAAGGCGATAGCATCAGCCACATACCCAGTCCCATTGTCACCCAAAATAGTGCCGTATGATTCGGTACTGTCAGTGACGGTGACGTACGAATTGGTGGTTGTGACAGTGGCCACCACGTCGAGGGCGTCATCGGGTCCGACGTTTTTCAACTGCAAACCGAGCAGGATGCTCTCGCCGTTGTCGACCAGCCCGTTGCCGTTGCCGCCGGTCGCATCATCGATATCATAGCTGTCAAAGATAATGTACGGTCCGGAAGGGGTGATGACCTGGATGGTCGACGTGTACGGCTGCTTGTTCTGACCGGTGACTACGATATCGGCCACACAGGGAGCTCCAAAACCGGCCAGTTCAACATCAACCGAGCCGGAAGCGTCAACATAGCCCGCACCCTGGAGAACACCATCGACCGTAATACCGACATACGATCCGGGATCAGCCTGGACGGTTGTGGTGGTCATGGTCATCAGAATCGTAGCGTCGTGGACAACATTGTTGACCGCAGGGATGCCGAGGTAGGTCATCACCGACGGGTCACCCATTAAGTGGTAGGCTTCCCAGTAGTAATTCTCACGGGTGCTGCCGGACTCTGTAACGCCAATGTTGCCGGCGAATACGATGGCGTCATTGGTGATATAATGCTGGTCAGCGGTCTCGCCGTGGTCATGGAAAATACCATCGTAGGCGCCCGGCCCGACATCTTCAAATGGCGGTCCACTGCCAACAACGGGACCGTAGCCAACGCCCCACCAGTAATCTTCATCCCAGTAGGTGCCGTCGGTAGCGCCAATATAGCCGATGCCGCCTTTCCCTTCGACTTGCAGGAAAGCTTCACCAAAACAGGGCGTGGATTCATCGAAGGTGTTCGGCAGGCAGCAGTTGCCGATACCCAGCAGGTACTTGCTGTAATTGGTCAAGCCGGGAATATGGGAGGTCGTAAACGACGGATTGGAATGACCCGAGTGGCCGCAGTGCGCCGTATAATTGTACAACCCGACACCGTCACTGATAGTCTGAATAATCGCGGCTGACGCCCCGGATTGATCCGAAGCCGGGTACAGCCAGACATTCGGCGCAATACCATGAGCAGCATTGAAATACAGATTCGTGCCATAATTAATCTGGCCGTTACCGTGCGTGATAGCCCAATAGGAGTCAACACCGGATACGAGGGTCACTTCCTCCAGATAGCTGGGGTCGGGCATCAAATACTGTTCGTACTCCAGCGTCTTGTCGATCTGCGGCTGCAACTGCGTCGTATTCTGGGCCGAGAACCGACCGTAGTAGATTTCCGGGAATATGTCATCGGTGAACTCACAGAAATACAGATCGGTGACATGCGACCCAGCGCTGCCCGAGAACGGATCTATCTGTTGAGCGTCACCCACCAAAAGCACAAACGACGGCGCCGGATCCTCAGGGGTGCCGGCGTTATAGACACTTTCGATGTGGGCCGCTATCGCGGTATTGGCGCTGCCAATGACATCGGTGTAGTCAACCTGCACTGTGAAACCCTTGCGCGTCTTCCACTCAATGAGCGGTTGCAACTGCGCCTCGAACATCCGATCCGAGATTATTAAGTACTTCACCGGATACTTAACCAGATCGGGATGGTCCAGATTGAGCATACCCTGATCGTAATTGATGACCTGCTCGTAGATCGGCTCGAAAAAGGGCGAGTAGCTCTTGACGTAGTTATCGCGAGTCGCCTGCCAGTCCGCACCCGAGAAGCTGATTTTAATGGTCAGTTCCTTGTAGATCCGAATCTTGTTCTCGGTCGGATTATACTCAACCGGGGACATCATGACTTTGCCCAAACGCAGACCGCGCATGGTACCGGAAATCATCGTTTCAACCGTCGGCATAGTGTAAAAGCCAGGTTGCTGGTACAGTTCCTGGTTCCACTCGAACGGTACCGACATCGGATCATCCGACTTGCACAGCGAAGGCTGAACCGGCATCAGAGGATCGATCAGTCCCAAATCGGCAAGGTCGAACTCCTCGATCTCGGAGTTGATGATTTGCGCCTCAAGCTCGCAGCCATCGGGAATAGCGAGCAATCTGATCGCCATCGGCAACGACGGTTCACCGATCCGGTGCGACCGCGTCAGGCCGGGAGCGACCAGAAGATTGAAGCTACCTTCTTTAGTCTGAACATTACTGATGCTGACTTCGCCGATTTCCAGCTTCAGTGTCAGCCCGTTGTTG
>DAOVOW010000010.1 GCA_030629485.1 bacterium | reverse complement strand
GCTACCACCGAGGAAGAGTACACCAGGTATTTGGAAAAAGACAAGGCGCTGGACCGGCGCTTCGAGCGCGTGAAAGTCGAGGAACCGCCTTACGACGACGCCGTTCGCATCGTCACGGGCGTCATTGCCAACTATGAAAAGCATCACGAAATGACTTATACCAGGGAGGCTGTGATCGCGTCGGTCAAGTACTCCCAGCGATATCTCAGCGAACGCAATCTGCCGGACGTTGCGCTGGATCTTATCGACGAAGCCGGTTCTGAGTTTAGCGTCAAAGAGGAATTCGCTAAGTCGAAGCTTCCTCACCTAGAGAAACAGGTGACCTCGCTGGAGGAGATGATCAAGGCGTGCGAAGGCCAGAAAAAACCAGAGAAGTGCGAGGAGTTTGAGGACCTGAAGAAAGCCTATGATGATTTCACACGTGACCTCGATCGGCTGCATGATTCCTGGGGTTATCGCGTCGAGGCGGCGACAGGAGCAGGGCAATGAAGATCGACAATATGAGCCTGGCCGATATTACGACTGACCTCGAAAAACGTCAGAAGCAACTTGCCGACATTACCAGGACAGTTGAGACAGCCGAGCGGGTGATCGATGACCCCGATATCGGCGCCGTGGTGGCGCGGCGCACCGGCATCCCGCTTTCCAAGATGCTGACGGCGGAGAAAGACCGCCTGGTTAAGATGGAGGAGTTCCTGGCCGCCAAGATCATCGGTCAGAAGGACGCGATTAAGGGGATCGCCAATGCCGTGCGCAAGGCGCGTGCCGGTCTGAAGCTGCCCAACCGCCCGGTAGGGTCGTTCTTGTTTCTTGGCCCCACCGGCACCGGCAAGACCTATCTGGCCAAACTTCTTGCGGAATTCCTGTTTGACGACAAGAACGCCATGGTTCGTCTTGATATGTCCGAGTTCATGGAATCGCACTCGGTGGCCAAGATGATCGGCGCCCCGCCCGGATATGTCGGTTACGAGGCGGGCGGTGTGCTTACCGAAGCGGTGAAGCGCAAACCGTTCTCAATCGTCTTATTTGACGAAGTGGAGAAAGCCCACCCCGATGTCTTCAACGTTCTCCTGCAACTGCTCGACGACGGCCGCCTTACCGACGGGCAGAACCGCACGGTTGATTTTTCCAACTGCGTTGTGGTGCTCACCTCCAACTACGCCGCCGACAAAATCCTCGATGCCGACCGCGAGGGACACGAACTCGATATGGAGGAGATCCGCGCCTTCCTGTTCACGAAGTTCCGCCCGGAGTTTCTCAACCGGCTCACTGATATCATCGTATTTCATTCGTTTACGCAGGAACAGGTTGAGTCAATCGCCGGCCTGGAGTTCAAAGGGCTGGAGTCACTGCTGGAAGATCAGAACATCCGGGCGACTCTCTCCGCTGAAGCGCAGCACAAGCTGGCGACCGACGGCTACACGATCGAGTTGGGCGCCCGACCGATTCAGCGGATTATCGAAAAGGAAATTGTCAACAAGCTTTCCGTGGATATAATCACCGGTGAGGTGTCACCAGGTGATCGCATTACTATAGATATTAAAGACGATGCTTACGTCTTCACCGTTACGGAGCAGGCGTAGGCCGAATGAATTAGCAATACGGAGGACTAAATGGCCAAGTTCATTCTTGGGGCAACGGAACGGATCAAAAAAGACGACTCGGTGCCGGTCGAGCTTCTCCCCTCCAACAAGATGCTCTACGCCGCAAAACTGAACAGTGAGGAGGATGCCGACGTTACACCGACGCGGTGCAACAACCTCAAAGAAGTGTTCCAGAAGTATCGACCGTCGTTCTCCACCGAACTGGAGTCGGCCGAGGGGGAACCGATCAACGCTGACTTTGAGATTAAGGCGATGAAGGACTTCTCATCGAAAGAGCTGATTGAGAAGAACGACTTTCTTCAGAAGACTTACTACCAGAAGGAGATGATGGCCGATCTCGACAAGCAGTTGAAGAAGAACAACCCTCTAAAGAAAACGCTGGGCGACAAAGAGAAGAAAGAAGCGCTTTTGAAAGCGGCCAGCTATTACATAGATCTACTCACGGAATAGACGTCAAAACGAGGTAACGGATAAATGGGCGAAGAAGAAAAACAAGCTCAGCCGCAGCCGGCCAAAGCAGCAGAGGCGAAGCCGGCAGCAGAAAAGGTCTCCGATGAGGAATTCGCGTCGATTCTGAGCGATTCCTTCGGAGATTTCAAGAAGTTAGCCAATTTGTTGCCGTCGTTCAAGACCGCCGACGGCGACCTGGTCCGGGGGATCGAGTGGCTCGACCCCAAGAAGGATTTCCAACGCAAGGAGTTCCTTACCAAGAAGGAGTTTGCCGTCCAGCGCAAACTTCTGGGTGAGAGGCTTAAGCTCTGGGTGCAGTATTTGTCTCAGAGTGACAACTTGGACGAGGTTCGCAAGTCTCTCAGCGAGCAGTCAGCCAAGCTGGAGACCAATCTGGAAAAGAACATGAAAAAGGTCCACCAAGCCAATCGTGAACTGGAGACGACCTACCGTGGGGTTGACAAGTTCTTTTCCAACGCGCAGCAGGAGCCGGACGAGAAAGTCAACGCCTGGTTCGCCAACGTCAGTGCAGAGGCATTGACCGACCCGGACGACAAAGAGAAGTTTGAAGAAGTCTCAAAAGCTGTGGCCGATCTCTACCGCGAGTGGAGCATCAAAGAGTGTTTCTCGATGGCCGTGATACCCGGCTATCTGGGCAGTGTTGAGAATATCGACAACGTGGCTCGGCAGTTGGGGTTGCCCAACAAGGTGCATGTCATGACCGACCTGCCGAACTTCGAAAGTTTCGAAGAGGTCATGGAGATGCTCGACGATCCCAACTACGCCAACATGCCGGGAATCGATGACTACAAGCAGTACGTGTCGGTTTTTGCCAACTATCTACAAGCCCGCAGCGCCAACCAGTACGAGGACGACGACATGTGGGTCCCGCCGTCGGCTTCCGTGGCCGGCATGATGTACAAATGTGACACCACTACCGGGATGCAGCAGCCATCGGCTGGGTTCAAGTACGGCAAGATAGCCGACGCCAAGTATATCCGCTTCAAGGCCAACCAGCCGGACGCCAGCAAGATCAACGAGAAAGGCGTCAACCCGTTGGTCAGTTTTGAGGGCTCGGCGGTGGCTATGGGTGCTGCGACGTTGTTCACCAAGGAGACGTTCAATATCTACTCTATTCGTCGCACCTACGACTACGTCTACAAGACGCTGCGCAACTACCTGAACAAACAGACCTTTAGTGTGATCGACCAAAAATTCGTCGACGCCATGCGTCGCGACATCGACAAGTTCATGAAAGCTATCTCAGGCGGTGATAATATTCTCCAGGACTATCGGGTGGAGATTTTCGCCGACGAAGAGATGCGCAAGCGACAGGAGATCGATATCAAGGTGGCGTTGAATCCCAAGTACCCGGCGCGGACATTCAATATCGAGTTCACCGCCTGGAACGAGGACGATGCCACCAACGTGAAGGATAAGTAAGTGTTGAGGAGAGCGCCGCATGGTCCATTCCATTCGATTCTCTCACGCTCATCGCAACGTTTGGCAGATGTGACACTAACATATTCGAAACCTTAGAGTAAAACGTTAAGGCTAAAAGGAGCCAGCCATGGCAAGAAGACCATTCTTGGAAATTGATGGTGTCAAGTATGACAACGTCTATCAGATCTCATACGAGCTCTACACGGCTCGCGATGAGACCGGGCGCCCATCCGATCGCGCCCACGCGGGAACCATCAAGGTGACCATCGAATCCGATCCGGAAGGAAACGTGGACATTGCCCGCTGGGCGATGGACTCCAGCAAACCCAACTGGAAATCCGGCAAAGTGACCTTCCACAACCCGGATGACGCCACGATGAAAGAACTGACCTGGGAAGAGGGTTTCATCACCAAGTTCGTCGAGACCATTCCTCACATCAAGGACCGACCCCAGGATCAGATTTTCCTTTACTTTGAGATTTCGTGCCACAAGGTCGTCGTGGGCGACGCCGAGATCGATAACCGCTGGCAGGAATAGGTTTGACAGCAGCGGGCGGGCGGGTTTGAATTCCCGCCCGGCGCTGCTCGCTGAACCGCGACCATCATACGGTAATAGGATATGGCCTACGACTTTCGCATCAAGGTAGCTGACAAAACCGTCGACGCAGAGTTCATTTCCGCGGTCTCTGCCATTAAGCTGGACCAGTACGTCGACAGGCACCATGTTCTGAAGCTCGAGCTTCACGGACTGGGCGCCGAGCGAGATATGAGCGCCTTTGTCGGGACGAAGGAGTTCTCTGGCTTCCTGGGCGAGACTATTTCGCTGAAATTAGAAACGGATGAAGTTTGGGAGGAGGCCCGGTCGATAACAGCCATGGAGTTTATCGGGGTGGTTACCGAGGTCAGGCACGAAAACACAGTCGACCAGATTAACTCAGTCGTCATCATCGCACACAGCCCTACCATAGCGATGGACGGAGCGCTGCGGAACAAGCTGTTTCACGATCAGACGGCTAAAGACATTATAAGCGCCGTACTCAACAACCATGCGATTACGGTCGGAGGAGTCGAAGCAACCGAGGGAAACCTGCCCTATTGTGTGCAGTACCGCGAAACCGATTTCCAGTTTGTCATGCGTCTGGCTGGGCTTAGCGGTTTGTTTGCCTATTACGACGGTTCGAAATTCACGGCAGGCAAGGCCCAGACTACTGATAAAGATGTTGAATTGACTTTCGGCCAAACCCTCTTTGAATTCAAAATGGGTCTTGGCACGCGCACCGAGAAGTTCGCTGCTCAGGCCTATGATTACCTGAAGAAAGATGTGTACGACGGTGAGACGTCGGGCGCGCTGAAGACCTCCCTTTCGGACTTGCCGAAACTGTCGCACGACGGGTCCAAGAATATCTATCCCGACGGTAGCTTTGTTGCCGGACTCAAGCCGACCAGTCAATCGGTCATGGACAAATCGCTTGAGCGGGCGCGCGAAAGCTCGGTCGGCAGGATGGTCAACTGCTACGGCCGGTCGAGGGATCCCCGCGTCAACATCGGCCGCTGCGTCAAGATAGCGGGGATGCCCAGCGAGTTTCATGGTCCTCATTGGGTCAAGTCGGTCGGTCATCGTTACGTCAGGGGCGATTACCACAATACTTTCACCTGCACACCGCTGGACACCGCGTATCCGCCGAAGAAGTATGCGCGGAAGCTTTTTGCCGATGTACAGAGCGCTATCGTCACCAGCACCGATGACCCAGACGGCCTTGGCCGCATAAAGGTTCAACTCCTATGGAATGATGGCTCGTCCGGCGCCGAGCCGGATCACTGGCTGAGAGTCCTGACGCCCCACAGCGGCAACGAACGAGGCTTTTTCTGTCTGCCGGAAATCGATGACGAAGTACTAATTGCGTTCGAGCACGGCGACCCCGACCGCCCCGTTGTGCTGGGCAGCCTCTACAACGGCGTAGACAAAGCTCCGGTTGGTCATTCGGCGGGGTATGATGCTGCTGAGAACGACCTGAAAATCTTCCGCACCAAGAGCGGCAACGAGATCTACTTTCACGACAAGGGCGGCAGCGAGACTATCTGCATCACTCAGGCGTCCGGCAACACCATCACCCTGAGTGCCGATGGCCCCAAGGTCACTATCGAAACCGACGGTGACATCACTCTGAAAGGTGCGAATATCACGCTGGAAACTACCAGTGGTGATATTACCCTGAAGTCGGGCAGCGCCATCAATGCGGAAAGCTCGATGGATACCAAGATCAAGGCCGGTGGGAATTTCTCAAGTGAGGGCGGGATCAATCACGACTCGAAGGGCGGCGCAGCCATCACCGTAAAGGCGCCGACCGCCACCCTTCAGGGTGACGCCATGACCACGATCAAGGGCGGCATTGTCAAGATTAATTGACCGAACTGATGGAATACCTGTCACTCCCTCTGGTGCTGCGCGAAGGCTATTTAGCCAGAGCTGAATTGCAGGATTCGATCAGAGATACAGTCGGACTTATACTGAGCACCCGCCTCGGCACTATTCCTTTCAGTCCGGATTTCGGTTGCGATTTATGGGACAAGGAGTACGCCGACCTTTACGCGGCCAATAAGGCTGACATCCGCGCCAGCCTGAGAAATGCTATCGATAAATTCGAGAAGAGGCTGTACAACGTGACAGCGTCGTTCGGATTAGCCAGTGATCTGTCCCCACACGCTCTTGGACTGACGGTCAAAGTCACCGGCAACTACATGGACGGCAAGGAAGAAATGAAATTCGAGGCCAGCTATGCCCTCGGATAAGCAGCTTGTTGATTCTGCCCTTCGGGCTACGTGGCGTCAGGCGACCCCGCCTGACGCAAGCAGTACAATCCACGGGCTGTTAGGCGAGTCACCTGACAGCACTCAAGCATTAACGGATAGATGAAAATGGAGTCACGCGAACCTCGATCGACCGAACGCATTTTCGCCCAGATGCACCGCGAGCTGCGGTCATTCAACTCTGAGATACCGGAGTCATCGGAACGACTGGATCCGATTCTGCGGATACTAATGCAGATGTACGCCAGCCAGCTTGCCTCGATCGACAGTAAGGTCGGACATACCTGGGACGTGGCGACCACGTCGCTCATCAGATCGCTGGCGCCGGAGTGCCGCCGCTGGCCGGTCCCGGCGTTTACCGTGATGCGTTGTCAGCCGACCGATCCGGCGGTCGAGGTAGACCCTAACACCCGGTTCTTCTTCAAGGAAAAACGGGAAGGCGGACATACGCTGTTCTTCTCGCCGTTGCGTACCGAGAGAATACTGGCAGCCGAAGTTAAGCATGTTTATTTAAGGTCCGGCGACACTCTGGTGGACATTAGCGCAGGTGCTCCAGCCGGCGGCGCGCCGACGATGGGTGGCGCCGAGATCAGCGAAGCGCAACAGTTGTTTGTGGCTGTAGAGTACCAGGGTCCCAGTGCCAATTTGACCAACGCCGTGGTATTCATAGACGGAGACCCGGAAGCCCTGAGACAACTGCGTTGGTCCTATTGGTACCCAGGCAGTCACTTTGGGTCGTTCTACGAAGACAGTGGTTTTTGTCCCGGACTGGGTGATGGTCTCGAGCAAATCTTTCAGAACGGCGGCCAACCGTTGGACTGGGGTGGGCTGCGATCGACTTCCGATTTGTTCGTACCGCTGGCCGACAGCTTCGCAGTGCTTCCTGAGAAATTCAGCAGTACCTGGGACTCTGGTCCCGCTGACGAGACGCTCGCATCATTGATCCGGCAGAACCAATTGGAACAACCCACTTCGGAGAGCCTGTTCTGGATCAAAATCGATCTTCCGCCGGGTGGTGACAGATCGAAATTGCTTGCACCGCTCGGCATTTACTTCGATTGTTTTGTCGTCGTGAACAAAACCGAGCTAACCTCGTTCAAGCACACCGGCGCGAGCCGGCTGGTTGAGCTGGAACTCCCCGATGACATTTCGACGATCTTTGAGATCACTAATGTCACTGACTCCAACAATCGGGATTACGTGCCCACTCATCAGGTGCTTTCGGATCGGGCCCAGGGGGTCTACTCGTTGGAGGAGCACGACGACAGATTGACACTCTGGTTTGATTTCACCACCGAAGTTGACAACCCGCCGGATGCTATCAAGGTCACGTATACAGTTACAGCCGGGGTTGATGCCAACGGTATCGCTGCAAACAAAATAACCGAACTGTACGAGAACCATCCCGGCATCGAATCGGCCACGAACATCATTCCCACGGCCGGTGCGGTGCCGGCGAAGACCGAAGAACAAATCGTATCCGAGGCCTCCTCGCGTTTGCGCAGTCGCGACCGCGCCCTTACCTTCGCCGAAATCGCCAACTGGGCGCGCTCGTTCGACCCTCGCATCGTCGAGGCTCACTGCGACAATGGTGTGCACCGATTCGAAAGGGGCGTCCGGCGGTGTATCGTAGTGACCGTCGTCGCGGGCAAGGATGACTTTCATAGTGAAGATGAAACCGGACTTCTGGAAATCCGGCTGGCCAACTTCTTGAAGGCCCGGGCTCCTGTCAATACACAATTCGCCGTTGAGATAGAGTTGAGATGAACAACAGCGGCCACTGCATCATGCCGAACCTGACCAATCGGCATCACCCTTTCCACTACGCCACGGCGCTGACGCTATTGATGAAGCTCGGGATCGATATTCACCGTATTCATATCAGGGCGGTCGGCGAACATCGGAATTACCTGGGTGAAATCCTCAGCCAGCAACCGGTCGCCGGCAAGCCGGTCGACGAGAGCACCACGGTCGTGCTGGACGTCGGCTTCCCCAGCGCTGTCGACTGGCTGCCCTACCAGTTTTTCTACGGCTGGCACGGCACTCAGGCCGGTGCTCGGGTATGGGAGGACAACGCCCGCCACCTGATGGCGCCGTTTGATGGTTCCGTTATCAGGTACACCACCGTCGCCCTGCACGAACGACTGGAGTATTCCTTAGCCCTGGTCAACCTCGATTACCTTCTGCGCTATCTGAAACTGTTCAACTTCAGCCTGCCGGAACCGCCCGATCACATACGCGAGCCGCTAATGTGGGCAGCCATCATGCCAGGGTTTCACCTGTGGGCCGGCAACCCCGAATTCGTGGCCCACGTGCTGCGCTTCCTTTTGGGGTTTGACTTTCGCTTCATCGAGAATGTCGCAGCCCGGTACGATATCCCGACTGATCTACAATGTCGACTCGGCCGGAGGAACAGCCGCCTTGGCGATGATCTCGTCATGGGGCAGTCTTTTCAAGAGTATGATTCGAGCTACGTCCTTACGGTCAGCGGTGTCAAACCGAATGAGGTTGCCGACCTGCTGCCCGGGAAACCGAAACGACGCAAGATCGAATGGGTTCTCAGCATCTGCATGCCGACAAACCTGGACTGCAAGATTCGCATCAAGGTGGACGAGGGTGACCTGAACCTGGGGTCGTCACGAGGTCGGAGTTTTCTCGGTTACTCTACCTTTGTGCAGAGCCGCCACGCTGCGAGACCACGAGTTGGAGTTTGAAAGGAATATAACCTTGACACGTCAACATATCGAACATAGATTCCACCCTGAGATGTCAAAGGCAAGACGATGACTGACTTGAACTTATATTCCGTTAACTGGCAGGATGGGATGCTGATCACCCAGCGGCATCTGCAGGACCAGGAGAACTACTTTGAAGAATTGGCCCGCTGGTATGCGCTCAACGTTGGTGATCGCTACGGTCTGATTCGCAAGTCGTTCTCCGGCCACGCAGCTTTGAGCCTGAACCTGTCAATGTCGGGAAACCGTCTGCGCGTGGAAGTGGTTCGTTGTCAGGCTTTGACCCCCGATGGCGGTGTGATTGAGATCAACGAAGATAACCAGACCGCCGTTCGCGCGGATGGTGAAGTCAGCAGCGACAAGGTTCCGGTGTACATCGGCATCGACGCAACTGCTCGCAAACAGGTAGGCGACCCGGCGCCCCACGAAGATCTCCCCCGCTTGCCATACCTGACGGGGAACTATCTACTGACCCTGGGCGCCCCGCCGGACCTGCCCGAGGGACGCTGCCTGCAAATAGCCGAACTGTCCGTCGACAGTGGTAACGTCACTCCGGCCGAGTATTACTACCCGCCCTGTGTCACGCTCTATGCCGACGAACAACTGACCTCCAAGAGTCTTGACTATCGCAACCGGCTTGAGAATCTCCTGTCGTTATCGTCACGCGCATACATGGCTGTTTGCGCTGGTGGCGCGCTCTCCGGTGAACACACCGAACTACAGCAGGCTTTCAAGGATACTATCTATCAGTTCGCATACCACCTGTCCTCGACGCTTGACAGCTACGTGGTCGGCAAGAACGCCGGACATCCGATTCACCTGGTCATGTTTTTCAAAAGGCTGTTCCGCTCCTTCACGACTCTTTTGAACCTCCAACCGGGGTTGAAGGACTTACTCAACGAGCGTTTCTTCATAAAGGAAATGAGTTCCGAGGTGGGTCGCTTCATGTCGCAGGTCGATGCCTTCCTGCTGGCCGACTACAATCACAATGATCTCGGCGGCCACATCCGGGCTATTGACGACATCCTGAGCCAGGTGCGTGGCGTCTTCGGTTTTCTGGCCCAGGTCAAGAAGGAACAACTCGGCGATCAGGCGGTGGCCTCCGACACCCTCACCTATCACGGACAGACTTATCGGGTGGTTGATTATGGTGGCTGCCGAACGGAAGTTGTGGGTGAACTGTGTTACCTGCTGATCGATATTCCCGATGCGCGCGCTATGAGTGACACCGTGATCCTCTTGAACAAGGATCTGTTCGATACTGCTCGATGGACCAGTATGCAGGTGCGACTGGGGCTGAATGAGGCTCGCGGTCTTGGTGAAACCGACCCGGTGGAGATCGATGTGGTAACTTACGGCAACAAAGTGGCGCTGCACCCCCAGGACATGCTGAAGTCACCGTCGGTAAGCCGGATTATACTTATTTTCCGCGGCGCCGATGATAGTCAGAGATTCATGAACCTGTCGAAAATGGATTTGATTATATACTCAATCTGAGTCGGAGATAATGGACGACCGTATCGCTGTTAAATCATATGTAGAGGATATCTTCAGATATCTGCAGAGTTTCGAGCAAAACCCGCAGCAGTTTGCCACCGAGGCTTTCTTGCAGACATATAACGGTATCGGGGCCGTCTTTCAGGCTTTGCGTCAGCAGCGCGACCAGGCGGTGGAGCTTGATCAGTTTTTGCTTGAGAAGATCAAGCAGGCGCCGCTGACAAGTTCCGATCTGCGGCAACTGACGGTGCAGGTTCTGGTGTCGTTCTTTGAGGCAGAGGCGGATATCGATGGTCAGTCCAACCGGTCGTACACCTACTGCCGGGGGCTTCGCGCCGTCAAGCAGGATGTGCCGTTCTTTGAGAACCACCTCGTGCCGCTGCTGTTTCGAGATGGAGCCCTGAACAACAACTACCCGCTCAACGCTTTCTTCTTATCGGAGATGGCGCGCTACATGAACACGTACGGCAAGCCGTTGAAGACCGATCTCAACCCGGAGGCGTTTGCGGCCTTAAGTGACCCGCTGAAGTTCCTGGAGTTAGCACGCCGTCGCCTCCAAATCGGCAGCGAACTCATGCAGGACCGCTCCACGCTGGAGTTCCATATGCATCGCATTGAAGGATTCTCCAAAATGGCCCAGCGCAGCCCGCTGTTCGACTGGTACTTCAAGGACTGGCAATACGTAATCAAAGCCGGCGGTTTCTGGTCGCGGGTGAAGGGTTTTCTCAGCACTCTGGGTGGTAAGATCAAGGGCGTTTTTTCAAGTTCGAGATACTTTCGCATGTCGCTGACTCAACGCAGTCCGGCTTACGCCTTCTACAGCATTATCATCGTGTTATTCCTACTATTTGCGCTGTACGTTCCGATTAAGTGGAGCCAGTACCGTCAGGATCGACTGGAGCAGATGCATGACCATCTCACCGAGCTGCAAGAAGGCGGGTGAGGACCGGGTATGCCGTTAGTCGAAAGAGAAGATAGACCGTGAAACTGGGCAAGATATTCAAGCTGTTCAAGAAGGGCGCCAAGGCCGCCCCCAAAGGGAAAGACAAAGCAGCAGTGGGCGGTGGTTTCGACTGGCCATCGGGGATGCGGATCGGTATCTTCGGCCACAGCAACAGCGGCAAGACAGTTTACTTCACAGTGCTCAACGAGGAGTGCAAGGTATCGAAAAACCTCGGCCTCTCGGTCACCGACAACATTACAGCCGGAGAGTTTCTGGCCAACTACCGAGCGCTGTGGGGGCTGGGGACATCCGACAGTGCCGGCACGATGGTGGACCTGCGCGAGGACAAACAGTTTCCGCCGTCCACCCCGAGTGAGAAAGTCCTTCAGTTCAACGTCATCCTCGATCGCTCAAAAAACATCCCGATCGTCACCTACGATTACAACGGCAAGGCTCTCTCGATCCAGGAGCGACACGAACTGGCCGACAAGGTCAGGGATTTCATGTATGGCTGTCAGGGGCTTCTGTTCTTTTTCGATCCCAAGGTTCTCGGCGCCGAGTTGCAGTGTCAGGCTCATGTTGCCTCGTTTGTCAATATGCTCGAGATGCTGGCCCCGGCCGGCGGGCGACTGCCGATTCCGGTGGCTTTGGTAGTTACCAAGGCCGATGTATTGCCGGGGTTCTCCGGCGAAGGCCAAACGGTATTGGTCCGGAGCGATCAGGAGCATTTCCTGGCCGAGGATTACGAGTTGTTCCTTGAGAATATCCTCGCCTCCCACCGGATCGCCTCCAACTCTGCCTGGGCCGGTTCGGTGCGAGACATCCTGGTCAAACTCAAAGACTTCCTTAAGCTGATCGTCGGTCGCACCCTGGATTTTCAGGTATTCTTCACTTCGAACACCGGCGTCGAGCCGACCAAGATCGGCACCGATGTCGGTCGGTCGCTCTACAAACCACCCGACAAGATGCAACCGACAGGCGTGAGGGAACCGTTCTACTGGTTGCTGAAGTCAATCATACGCAACCGCCGTCTGGTCGCTTTCAGGAAACTGGCCAAATACGCAGTCGTGCTCAGTCTCATCTTTGCCGCCGTCTGGTCGGCGCCGCATCTATACAGTTTCCATCTGAAACTGAATCGCATCTCGGCACTGGAAAATCGGCTCTGGGAGGGCAAGGGCAGCGTTCACGAGATACCGGAGAAAGGACGCCTTGATCTCCGCACGGCTTATAACTCGTATGCACGTTCGAAATTCGCCAATTGGGTATTCCAGGATTTCGCCGTGCAGGCAAGCTATGTGTACAATTACTATAATACCATTAGCGAGGGAGTCGATCTCCAGAAGTTGGCGAAGTCGATCGGACAATTGACCAACATCGTCCGTGACTCCACCCGCTGGCCCAAAGTTGCGCCGACCGGAGATACGGTGGTGACGACTGAGGAAACGGCCAAGCTGGAAAGCGGCGTCAGCCGTTACACTCAGGCGCCGGAGGGATCATCGCTGCAAACCCGCAGCACCAGGGCTCTCGAATTGTGGGATCTTTTCAAGGCTGCCCTGGTCCAGTCTGATTCGCCCGAAGCCTGGGCTGCCATTGGTCGCCAGATCGACCTCTATCCGGACATGACTCCGAAACCATCGGCTGAGACCAAATAACTCGGTGCGGCTATGCTGGATATAGTCAACTCGCGTAAGCTGCAGCAGAAGCAGGAAGTGGTCCATCAGAAAACTACCGTAGAGTTTGATCAGTTCTCCACACGGCTCTCCGAGGAAACCGACCCCGCCTTCTTGCTGGGAACCGGCGTTAAGAAACTCCGAAGTTATCGTAGACAACTGGTCTCCGATCCGGACCGACAGGAAGATGTCGCTCGCATCGACAAGTTCCTGAAGGATGCCAAGAACTTCGACAAAGAGCGCGAGTACCGATTCACACTCTCCAATTGTCCGCCGGGACATCATATCCATATCAAGGTGGTTGGCAAGGGCAAGCCGGACGAGTGGCCACGACCGCAGCAGATCAGAATCAATCGACCGGCCAGTATCTTTTGGAGAAAGGGTGACCATATTTTCATCGCCCTCCACCAAAAGGACCACGGCGGCGGCAAGGAAAGCTGGGGCGAGACATACAAGGCGCTGGCCGAGTTGACCAGCGACTTCGCGATATTGGAAATGACCGAGATCATCACGTTCACCGCCACGGGCGAGAAGATCAGTTTCAGTTTCGAGGAAGATCCAAAGAAGCTGCTGCCCAAATGGTAAGCATGAGCCCTTAACAAGCGCAAGCAAGGAGTGACTAATATGCAAAAAGCTAAGTGCTTACTCTCGTGTTCCACGGTTCTTATGGCCCTGCTGATGGTCTTGACCGGGAACGTCTGGGCTGATATCGAGCTACCTCAGGGACATGAGGTGGAAATCGTATTTAGTCAGGATGTGTCCTCCAAGTATCTCGCGCCCGGAGACCTGGTGCCTATCCGACTCAATGCACCGATAGAGATCGGCGGCTTCACTGTCGTAGAGGCCGGCACCCCGGGTTCGGCCAGAGTCAAATCAGTCGAAGCGGCCGGCCGCGGCGGTAAGCCGGGCTCGATTGTAGTGGAACTTCTGGAACTGGAGTCGGATGGCAATTACGAGGCTGAGGGTGACAAGAAAATCATGCTCAAGGCAGTCGATGAAATATCCGCCGACGGCAAGAGCAAGAAGCTGCTGTCCTGGCTGTTGATTTTCGGACTCTTCATCAAGGGCGGGCAGGGAGAAATCCCAGCCGACCAGCCGTTTAAGGCGGTAATTGCTGAGGATATCGTTATTCTGATGGACTAACCTCCAGACAGACAGATGGACTTTCTCAGGCCGGCCTCACCGCCGGCCTTTTTCTATTGCCACAGATTTCGTTGGTGATGTAAGGCGACTCGATGCTGTCTCATAAGATCGTTTCGTTGGGTCTTGGACTCGACGAAGTCGAGGGTGTGACCCGACGATTACTCATAAGCCGTTGTTGCACAGTAGGACTATCAACCGGCAGGTCACACGTTTGCCTTCGGCAACCGCAAGACCTGCCGGAACACGCACTTGTGGGACAGCCTCACCCCGCCCGACACCCTCCTTTC
>DAOVOW010000169.1 GCA_030629485.1 bacterium | reverse complement strand
CTTTGAACCGGAAACTAATCGCGTCCTCGGGGCACGATGCGACGCATTCGCCGCACGAGGTGCAGTCCGGAAGAACCTTCATATTCTGTTCGACCATCGGCTTGATGGTTGGACAAGGGCTGGCTTCCATACATTCGCCGCACTCAGTGCATTTCTCGTAGTCGATCCTGATGCGACCGGGAGCGATCTTCTCCAACAGCCAGGTCAGAGCACCGATCGGGCAGATCAGGTAGCAGAAGGGGCGGTAGAGCATCAGACTGGCGATTATCAGAATACCGAACATGATGAACCATCGGGCGTTATCCCAGCCCCAGTGCAGCAGCTCGAAAAAGTTCACCGGCTCGTACATACTGTAGGCCGCAAAGGCCGTCCACATGTCCTGGGCCTCCCCGGTGCCGACTTGGTCGCCGAGAAAAGCGATGTGATCTTTGACAGCGAAGAAGGTGAGGAAAAACATCGCCAGCAAACCCAGACGAACGGCGTTGAATAGATTGAAATTGAAGTTCTTGAAACGCGGCTTGAATGGAATCTTGTTGACCAGATCCTGAAGCGCCCCTAACGGGCAGACCCAGCCGCAGAACAGCTTGCGACCGATCAGACTGGGGATCATCATAGCTGCGAACAAGGCCAGGAAGGCCGGGAAGAACTCACCCCAGGTGAATCTGAACATAAACAGTTTGGTGGAAGCACACATCGGCGACGGGTGCAGCGGGTAGATGTAATCCAGGCCGAAGAGCACGAATGCCACGAGCAGAAGGGCGATCCGGACCCATGGCCGTACCCAGCCTCCGATTAATAGCACCACGGCGATCAGCATCAGCACCGCGAACCCGAGGAACTTGCCGGTCATCAGAAAATCGATCGGACCGGGAGGAGTGCGTTCGCCCTGCTTCTCCCCCTCAACGACAGCTATAGGCGCAGCCTCGCCCTGTTCTGCGGCTTCGGTCTCAGCCTGCGAGGTAATAGGGTCGGTGTGAGAATGAACGGAATCCTGTGCCGTCGTCCTCTGCAACGGACTCGCCATTAACCACGCGGCGGCCAGTGTTATGACCGCCAGCGCAAACCATCGAATGTTTTTCGTTTTCATGCGGCCCAATATAACATTCAATTCATCTACGTCAACATGGACCGGACCGATTTATATTTCGGTCTGCAACTCAGTGTAGTCGTGCCCGCGTGATTTTCAGATCGCACGGGTGCAGGTGGCCGAGGCTGAGTCTTGCCGACATTGATGTACGAAACAACTGTGACGGATCGGCTGTTAATAGGTTGCGCCCGGAGAATTTGCCGATATTTTAGGCGCAACTGAATGGAAGAAGAGATATGAACGACCACCACGCCCACAGCCACGTATCCGGCCGCAAGCTGGCCTGGACGATACTGTTCAATCTCGGCATTACTGCGGCCGAGTTTGTCGGCGGTATCATCTCCGGCTATTTGGCCTTGTTGGCTGATGCCGTTCACAATTTGTCAGATGTAGCCGCGCTGATACTTGCCTGGCTCGGTGTCAAGGGATCCAATCTGCCGGCGACCAAGCGCTCAACTTACGGCTACAAACGGGTCGAGGTGATGACGGCTATGCTCTCGGCGGTGGCGCTGGTGGTCGTTGCGATTTTCATTCTTCGCGAGGCATACCTGCGCCTGTTGGAACCGCAGCCGATCACGCACGCCTGGCTGTTTCTCACTGTCGCGACAATCGGGCTGGTGGGCAATCTTGTCTCGGTCTGGCTGTTGCACAGCGAGAAGGGCAAGTCGCTCAATATGAAAACCGCCTTTCTCCATATGGCCTACGATACCGTCTCGTCGGTCGGGGTTATCATCGGCGGCGTCGTAATCATCCTCACCGGCTGGGTCATCATAGATGTCATCCTCTCCTCCCTGATCGCCCTGGCCATCGTCTATTCGTCTTACCTAGTGATCAAGGAGGCGCTGCTGGTGTTTCTGGAAGCAGTACCGAAAGGAATCGATTTCGACAGCGTTCTCGATGCCGTTCGCGGGATGAACAAGGTTCAGGACTGTCATCACCTTCATATCTGGTCGCTTTCCTCCAAGGATGTTGCGTTGTCATGCCACGTCTGTCTGGACGAGACCGATTTTCAGGCCGGGCCGGACGTCGTCGCCGAGATAAATCGGATGCTCTCGGAGAAGTTCCATATCGGCCACGGTACTATCCAGATCGAGAAAGTGCGGTGCGACCATCACGACAACACCTGTCACGACCGGGAAATCTCGCGCTCATGACGGCGCAGGGTAAAATGGTCACGCTGGATGTCACCGACCTGGCTTTCGACGGCAAGTCGGTGGCGCACCTTGACGGCAAAGTGGTCTTTCTCAAGGGTGGCCTGCCCGGTGAGACAGTCGAGGCCGAAATCGTGCGCTCGAAGCCTCGTTACGACCAGGGAGTGGTGCGCCGCATCATCAAGAAATCAGAACTCCGCATCGATGCCCGCTGTTCCCATTTCGAGCACTGCGGCGGTTGCACCTGGCAGGACCTCAAGTACGAACAGCAACTCTCTTACAAGCAGAAACAGGTGGCCGACTGTCTCGAAAGACTCGGTGGGTTCGACACTGTCGAAGTCAAAGAGATCATGGGGGTCGACGATCCGTTCTGGTATCGCAACAAGATGGAGTTTTCGTTTCACGTAGCCGAGGACGAGTCGATGTGTCTCGGCCTGCATGAACGCGGACATTTCGACCGGATTTTCGATCTCGAAAAATGCTACCTCCAATCCGAACTGTCCAACGAGATCGTCGCCTGGGTGCGGCAGTTCGTGACGTCGCATAATATCCCGGCTTACGACGTCAAGACGCACGACGGGTACATGCGCTTCCTGGTGATTCGCCAGGGCGTGCGCACCGATCAGACAATGGTGAATCTGGTCACCAACCTCGGGGCGTTCCCGTCGTCAGAGATGTTAGTGGAGCATATGACCGGCGCGTTCCCGCAGATCACGACGATCATTCACAATCAGACCGGCAAACTGTCGAACGTGGCGGTCGGAGAGATCGAAGATGTCCTCTACGGTCCCGGATATATCGAAGAAAAACTATTCGACTGTCGTTTTCGCATCCGGGCCAATTCGTTTTTCCAGACCAACTCACTTCAGGCGGAGAGACTTTACGGAGTCGCGTTTGATATGCTCCAGCCGGAACCGACCGATCGCGTGCTCGACCTATACTGCGGCGCCGGGACTATCGGTATCCTGCTGGCCGACCGCGTCGACAGAGTTGTCGGTGTCGAACTTGTTGAGGACGCAGTAACGGCGGCCCGAGAAAACGCTGCGCTGAACGGCATCGAGAATATCAGTTTTCACCAGGGTCACGTCAGGGATTACTTGAAGTCGCAACGAAACGGCGAGGAGAAATTCTCGGCGCTCATCATCGATCCGCCGCGGGCCGGGCTGCATCCCAAAGCGGTCAAACGAATCATCGAAATGCAGCCGGAAAAGCTTCTTTATATCTCATGTAACCCGTCGACTTTCGCCCGAGACGCCAAATCGTTCGGTCAGGCCGGTTATGATTTGCCGGCGGTTCAGCCGGTTGATATGTTTCCGCACACCATGCACATCGAACTAGTGGGGCGATTCTTTCGTAATTAAATTATGGAATGTACTTCGGTTTTGCGGCGCCGGCGCCGATCACTATTTGAAGGAGGCAAAATGTTTCGCAGGATTATAATCGTATTTGCTCTTAGCTCTATCCTAATCGGGTTTCCGCTTCACTCCACGGCCGCCAAAAAGAGCCGAACCTTCCAGGACGTTTGTTTAGAGATCCTTGAGACGCTGCAAGCGTTTTATCCTGTTCGCGCCACCGAGATGGGTATCCATGCCCATGACTTTCATCTGGCCGACTACTCATCCAAATCCGTGAAGAGCATGATCAAGAAACTTAAGGGGTTCGAGAAGCGTCTGTACAAGTACAAGAAGGCCAATCTCGAGGATTACCAACGCATCAACTACCAGTTGGTTAAATCGTATGTCGATATCGCTCTGTTGGACCTGGAAAGGATTCGGTGGCACAAAAAGTCGCCTCAACTCTATGTCGATGAGGCCGTCAACGGCCTGTACTTCCTCTCCCTGTCCAGTCACGCGCCGCTTCATGAGAAGCGCGTCGCCATGCTCGCCAGAATGAAAGCAGTGCCGGGACTACTGGCCACAGCCAGGAAGAACCTGAAGAACCCGCCCCCGATTTACATCGAGGCCGCCCAGGAAACTCTCGAGTCGGGGCAGACCTTTTATCGTGCGGTGGCCGCCGAATTGATGAGCCAATTTCCGGATCAGGCCGACAAGATTCTGAAAATCTCGACCGCCGCCCGCGAAGCGATGACAGAATTCTCCACCTTTCTTTCGGAGATCACGCCCGGCGAGCCGACCTCGTTTGCGATCGGCAGGAAGAACTTCGACTACAAGTTGAGCAACGAATACTTCCTCGAATATGACAGCGAGTCACTCCTGGCCATCGGGAGCCGTCTCCTGGCTGAGGCCGACAGTGCCTATAAGGCGTATGAGACGTACATCGAGGATCACCACCAGAACGGCACCGACTCCATCTTCGTGCCGGCCAGTTTCTCGCGTGAGGATATTCTGAACTACTACAACTGGGAGGCGGAGCAGGTACGCATCTTCCTCGAACGAAGCGGCTATATCACGGTGCCCGACGACATCGCACCCATGACCGTCGTCGAAACGCCGGCGTTTCTGCGCACCATGATTACCAGTATCGCTTACCAACCGGCCGGTCCGTTCGACAGTATTCAGCACGGCTACTTCTATGTCCGGCCGGTGCCGGAGGATCTTGACCGACAACAACTCGAAGCACGATTCAGGTACATTCACCGGCGCGGTTTTCGTGGCTCGGTGGTGCATGAGGCCTATCCCGGGCATCACTTGCAGATGCAACTGGCCGGACGGCATCCTGATCCGGTACGCCGCTGGGCCTCAAGCTTCATGATGATCGAAGGCTGGGCGCTTTACTGCGAGGAGGCGGTTTACCATCATGGTCTGTACGGCGAGGAGGACGCGGTCAGATGGCTGGGGGTGCTCGGCGGGATTCGTTTTCGCGCCATGCGCATCGTGGCCGATGTCATGCTGCACACGGGGCAGTTTACCTATGAAGAATGTGTCGACTGGGCTATCGATGCTCTGCACGTCACCAGCGAGTCAAGCAAGGATTACATCCGCCGGGAAGTCCGTCGCTACACTTTCCAGCCCACTTATCAGATGTCCTACCTGATGGGTAAGCGGGAGATCGTGCGCCTGCGCGACGCCGCCAAGGATGGCGTCGGCGCTGACTTCAACCTCAAGGCCTTCCACGACGCCCTGCTGGCCGAAGGCTCCATCCCCCCGACCCT
>DAOVOW010000016.1 GCA_030629485.1 bacterium | reverse complement strand
GGTGAGGCGATTCCATATTTCGAGAAAGCTGTAACTCTTGATTCTACCAACGAATTGTACCTGACCAACCTCGGGCAGGAATATACCAAGGTAGGGCGGATCGGTCTGGCCTTGCCGCTACTGCGCACTGCCTGGGCTCTCAACCGCCGAAACGCGATCATTCCGTACAGTATGGGGAACTGCTTCGCCGCCAGTCAAAGCTACGACAGCGCCGAATTCTATTATCAGTTGTCCGCTGCGGCCGGCGGCCGCCCGGCGGAGCTATATTACCGACTGGGGACGGTTCAGAACCGCCTGGGCAAGACTTGGGAAGCGGCGGAGTCGTTTGAGGAAGCGCTGTCACGCCATCCTGACTTTCAAGTGTGTCGCCAGGCGTTGGCGATGCTCTATCTCGCCGACAAGCAGTTCAGCGCCGCCTCCGAACAGTTCGAGGTTCTTGCCACGGCCGACAGCTCATTCTTTCCGGCTTGGATCGGCCTTGGTACAGCCTACGCTCTTGACGGAAAAACCGAAGATTCAGACCGGATTCTGAAGCATCTTTTTGCCATTGACTCCACGCTGGGTTTCAAGATGCTCGAAGTCCTATCCCAGCAGCAGCTAGACCCAGGTCCGGCCAGGGACGAACCGTAACCCAATCTCTCCGGCGCAGTTTTTTGTTGGAGCGACCGTTCTTTATCCGCTTCTATAATGTATATGTGGCTGGTGTGGAAATACATGGGAACGTTGCTCGCCTGTGTCGTGCTCCTGGGCGGTATTGGTCGGGCTCAAGACGAGGTCGGTTACCTTTATGTGGAAAGCGACCCGCCGAACGCGTGCCTCGTTATTGACGGCGACGATGAGCGGTTGTTCCAAACGCCGGCGCTTTGCACGCTCTCGGTCGGAGAACATCATCTCACCCTATTCACCGAGTACTATCAGCCCAATACGGTCAAGGTCGTGATTGCGCCGCGGCAGGTCCTGCGCAAAAAGATACGGCTGGTTGCCTCTCTCAAGGTAGAACGCCAACCGGACAGCGGTATGAATTTCTACAATGTTCCGGGCAATCTAACCATCCTTACCGATATCTTCGGGGTCACGGTTTTCCTCGATGGTGTCCGAGTGACGATGACGGCCCCTTTGACACTACCGTTGGTTCCCTCCGGCGTTCATCATGTCGGAATCGAGCACAACGACCTTTCATTCGATACCACCGTCACCGTTACGCCGGCTGGGACAACGCTTCTCGAATTGCACCTGCTTCAGTTGTGGGGACTGGACACATTACAGCACCAACCCGACCCGGTGTCGGTGCTGATTGAGATTGAGCTACCCGGCTGCCGTTATCATCGTATCCGACCAATCGAGGATAGTTCGCCGATCGACTCCGCTCAGATCGATGAGGAAGGCGTAAGCAAAAGAGAACTATACGCCATGAGTCGTCGGTACGAGGTACCTATCTGGGATGATACCGCCATCGGCATGCGCGGAGTGGATCCGACTATTCGTATCCTGACCGCCGACACAGTCATGGTTATATCGCATCGACGCGCCGTCGGTCTTGGTTTCGCGCGGTTACCTCAGGCTCATGACCTGGATGTGGAGATGCCGGCGATGACGGTGAGCCGCGTTTTGAGTTGCCCTCGCGGCACAGATGTCAGGTTTGAAATTGAGCTATTCGCGAACATGTCCATGAAGTTCACGACGTTTGACCAGCTTCTCCCGATCTTCAAACAGTTTCGCCTGCTAACCGATCTCAACGACGGGGGGGAGATCAACGTCCGCATCATCATCGATGCCGAAGGGGAAGTACACTTCCGCTACTGGTGAGCCGGCAGCAGCCAGTAGCATGCAGGGCGGTATCTTTGCGATGCAGCGTTGCGTCAGGTGTGGTCCCACTGGGCATGGGATGTAACCTGACACTTGTGAATCCGACCCAACAAAAAACCGGCCCGCCGTCCGCGAGCCGGTTCTGTACCATAAATCAGAACTATCGATCAGGTGCCGACGGTAATGGTGATAACCACCAGGATCGAATCGACGGCGAAATCGGTCGGGGTCGCATCCGACATAGCGAAGAACTTGAACTGGCCACTTTCGGCCAATGCCTTCAGCGCTTCAAGGTTGGTGAGATGCGAGAACGAATCGGCGTAACCGATAAACGTCTGTCCGGTTGCAGCCAGTGGTATTTCCAGAACCTTGGTAGCCCCTGCCACTACCTCGCTCTTGGATGATAGACTGCTCAGCGAAGATGTTATCGGGGCAACGTAGCAATTATATGTGTTGGCTACTCCTGAGGCATTGGTCACCCATAACTCGAATCCTATATTATCGATATCTTTGATGTTATCCTTGTGGTCAGTCCAGACATCATCGGAGGTGACGTCGACGTCAAAGTAGTAGAAATCATCGGATCCTGCTACCGGGAAATCTTTGAATAACATCGACACGACAAAAGTACCGCTCAGGAGACATCCGACTATCAGCAGCGAGGTCAGAGTGGCGCCGATCAATCCGAATCTGTGCGTTAGTTTTTTCATGGTTGTGCCTTCCTATAATCCAAAGTGGTAGTTAACGCCTGCGGTTAATAGTGCCGCCTTCTTGGACCCACCCCCCTCGGTGCCGACAACCACGACGCGTCCGCGGACTTCCAGACCGAGCTTTGTCCCCAGTCCGATTTCAAGGCCGAGACCGCCGGAAATACCGACCTCGCTCTCGTCTACCTGCAGTTGGTCGTTCTTGGTCTTGTAGATGCCGATACCGGCAAAGAAGAAGGTGGAGACTCCCGGGCCACCCAGTGAAGAACCTAATAGGGCATCCAGTCCGAAGGAGGTCAGTTTCGATCCGTCGGGATCACCGATGACATCTTCGAAGTCCGGATCGCCATATTTCGTGAACATGATGTTCGGTTCAAGGGTTATAAATGACGCTTTTAGCCGACCTTTGAAACCGAACACAGTGCCCTGTTCCTGGTCATCCTGGATGATCGGCATCTCCAGGCCGCCGAAGGCCCCGACGCCGGCCGAAATCCCGGCCGCCATCGCCGGTTGGATCAACAGCAACAGGCCGAGTGCTGCCATTAGAAGCTTCTTCATATTTCCTCCGTGGTCTTAGGGGGAGAGACTAGACTCCCGCATGTTTGTCTCTGATCCTACAGTCTATCGTGGTGATCAGCCGATGTCAAGACTGAAATAACCAGCATCTTAAGCCCCCATTGCTTTAGGCTGAAAAAAAACATGCGACCTGAAGGTCACGCGGGGACAACAATCACGTCTCTGTGCACTGCCTGTTCGGGCTGACAGGTCTCCTTGAACTCATCAATCCTGGCGGCCAGGACGATCTGAAAGAGGGCGATTATGTTCGATTGTCTCCGGACGTCATGCGGAATCGGTCACGGATACTGATGAATGTCGCCGTCGACGCCAGACCGGTGGCACCAGTTGACCTCCCTTTACCGCCCTTCTCAAGAACAGCAGACCGACAGCCAGACAGAGTCCAACAGCCGGCCAGGACGCTTCGACACCGAAAGCGCCACCGGTCAGCCACTCCGGGCCGCTGACAGTCGGTGTGATGATGCCATGCGAGGTGTGACCGGACACGGTCAGGCCAAAGACGGTTGACTGCATGAAATTCCAGGCCAGGTGGAGCCCGAAGATCAGCCAGACGCGCCGAGTTACCATAAACGCGGCGGCCAGCAGCACGCCTGCCTCGATCATAATGGCGACCGAACTGAAAATCGAAGCATTGGGGTTGCCTATGTGTACGGCGCCAAAGAGGGCCGCCTGCACCACCAGCGCCACCCAACTGCCGAGCGCTTCCTCGGTCAGTTTGAATATGATCAACCGGAAGATCAATTCCTCCAGAAAAGCCGCCGAGCCCAAACGCAGAAAGGCCGAGACCAGTATTGACCAGTCGAGGTTGAACGACTCGACCCGGTAGCAGCCGGCGACGGCCAGCAGCGCCACAATCGTTATCATTAGTCCGCTGCCGATAGCCAGGCCGATACCGAACTCAGTCGCGCTGCCCTTGAGCGTCATTTCAAGCGCCTTACGTTTCTCTATCAAGCGAGTGTAGAGACAGTAGGCAAGATACATGAGAACCGCGCAGCCGCCGGCGACCAGTGCCTTGAATAGAGGAGTGACCGTCTCCAGGGCGGGATTGAGCGCCATTACGGCCAGGCTCACCGGCGCAAGAAAAGCCAGGACGAGGATAAACCGGGTCAGCGGAAACTGAACGACCCGTCCCAGCACAGTCCGCGGGTGCACGTTGGTGAAGAGTTGTTCGGTCGCTATGGTCATGGCGTCGTCGTGTTTTCGCGTTATTCTATCAGACCGCTCAAGAAACGAAATGTTGCCGAGCCAGGCAAGCCGACTATCTTCAGGCAATTGTGGTTCAGGCTGTTTGTACCACCGCGTTCAACAGGGGCGCTGTGTACCTTTGCGTACACCATTAGCGCTGCCTGCACCGAGTGATCGGAATCCCAACCGACCATGGCGCAACGAGTTGGTCACAGGCAACAATGTTGGCACGATTTCTGTTAGAGTATTGACCAGAACAGAAGACATGAATCAGACAGAGAAAGGAGAGACAAACGTGGTACGGAGATTGTTTTCAATCACAATGTTGGCGGCCTTACTGCTATGGGTGGCAGGCTGCTCGGAAAATTCGACGGGGCAAGATGACCTCACTGAGAATCTGAATCTTAACGATCCGACCGGCGGTTACCTGCCGACGTCTGAATCGCCCGGCTTCGGCGATCCCGACCTGTTGGCCGAGACCGACGACAACGATGCGTACAATGACCCGATGCTAAGCGCTCTCGGCGCCGACACTCTGGACGACAACCTTGATGGTCGCTACCATTTCAGGGTGGTCTGGGGTCAGTTGCGTTATGATTCCACCGTCACCGAGGTTACTGACTGGACCGGCTCGCTGACTGTTTCGCGCGGCGCTATAGTCATCCGGCGGGTGATCAAATTCGAACCGGGTCAGGATACTATCATTCCCCGCACCGACCGCACTCTGGTCGAGTGGGAGTCGTTCACTACTGTGCATCATGACGGAATCGCGGTTGATATCTTTATCCCGCCTGACACGGCGATAAGTTCTGAGGCTGTGACCGTTGCCTTTGAGACCGGACCGTACAGCCGCACCTTTGACCTGTCCGAATTGACCGCCCTGGATACCGTAGTCTATCTGGATGATGCCGATTCCAACGCGGTTGCCTTCCACGCCTTCCGTCTGGATCGCGTCCCCTGCCCGCGCGGCTTCCTGACCGGGCACTGGGGCTACAACGAGGACGGTGAGGGTGTCTTCCGTGGGGTCTGGATGACTCGTCACGGATGGATCTCCGGCTTCTTGCGCGGCCATTGGGGCGTCAATGATAACGGCCAGAGAGTGTTCTTCGGCAAATGGATCTCCGTTAGCGGCCGGTTCGAGGGTTTCCTGCGCGGCCGTTGGGACCAGCATCCCAGCCATAACGCCAGCCCGGTCGCTGTCAAGCATGCCGGTGGTTGGTTTGCAGGTGAGATACTTAACGCCGACGAACTGGTGATCGGCACTCTGAAGGGTAAGTATAAATCCCACCCGGCATTCAAGAAGGGTTTCTTCCAGGGCCGATGGAAGTTGGCTTGCAACGATGTAGAGCCCTCTCGGGACGAAGGACTGTAGAGAGAAATCGCAGGGAATTGCGACGTAATGTCACATGAGTGTCATCAAATCACACCGAAGAGACCGGTCGCCGACAGGCGGCCGGTCAACGCGGTAAACCGGCCATTAATAGGTCCCAAAACGCAACTTTTGCGACGTTTTCTATGTAACTATGCGAACAAAATGGCATGGTCATACGTTAAATAAGCAGAGCACTAAAAACCCCCTCTGTCTCTCCTAGAGACAGCCCTGCGTTGGGCAGGATTAGCAATAATCCTGCCCTCCTCTTTTATGGACCCATTTTGGTATAGATACCTGTCGAGGATGGCCCGGTTTGACTGCTGTGGTGGTGTGGCGTCCGCCAGTATCCACACTTTTGTGGGCGGCGTATGTCCACATGCGCCGCAAAGAGACCCGGCTTGACCGGACATCTGCCGCACACAGACGATCACCGTGGACATCTGCGGTCCGAGTCAGTCGCTCGATTCGCGGAACTCCGCTTCAAGAACTTGTATCGTGGAGTCTACCAGTCTATGAGCGCCGAGAGTAGCGCGCACTTCTCTGAAGAGCTTGAGCGCTTCCTGTCGTTTGGCTCGTGTGTCCTGCGCCGCCAGCACTGAGGCCAGGTTGAGTTGATGGGCTGCCGAGGTGGTGTCGTCGGCCAGCAGCGAGCGAAAAATCTGCTCTGCCTGTGGGTACTTGCGTTGAGCTGCGAGGTAAGTGCCCTTGTTGGCCAGGAATGACTCGTTCGGTCCGAACTTCTCAATGGCGCTGTCGACAATCTCGATGGCGACGCTGAGCGAGCCGAGGTCAGCGGCGGTGTTGCCCACCTGAACATAGCGATCGGGATTGTCCGGTTCACGTTCGAGTAGCTGTCGGTAATAGTAGTGCGCAAACGAAATGTCCTCGATCTGTATACTGAGTTCGGCCAACGCCTCCAGGTGATTGCCCATCGGATCCCCGGTGACGACCAGCACCCGCAACGCCTCGCGGGCCGCCTTGAAATCTCCGCTGTTAAGGGCCGCTTCGTACAAGGCCAGGTTGATTTCGTGATCGTTGGGATAAAGAATATCGGCGCGGCCAAGATAGAACGCCGCCGAATCGTACATCAGTTCGCGCGAATAAGTGAGACCGAGAAGATATAACGCCTGGCGATCCGAGGGTTTCAGTTCGAGAGCCCCGGAGAGATACCCACGCGCCTTGAAATAGTCGCCGCCGATAAATGATCGTTCCCCGGCCTTAGCCAGTTCCTCAAAAGTCTCCGGTTCTCCGGCGCAGGATATCATCATCGCCATTGTCAGCACAAACAGGAGTTTTCTCATTCCATCCTCATGAGTTGCGTCGTCGTTGTTGCATAATAGACGATTTCGACTTGCAATTCAAGCCCGGCCACCATATTTGATGGTGATGTACACAAAACTCCTCATTGCGTCACTGATAGCGTCGTTCCCGGCGGCTGTTTCGGCAGCGACCGCCGTCGCCCCGTCATCGAAAACGGCCGTTATAATTGATGCGGCGTTCGACACCTCCAGGTCCAATGTAACCTCTCTTTCGGCAGGAGGTTTGCAGGCTGCATTGGTCAACTACTGCCGGTACTTTCTCTCCAGTCGAAACGCAGACTTCGAGATCATGCAGGCTCCGGGTGAAACCTCTCAACAGCGATACGCCGAGCTGTTGTTGTCCACCGAGTTTGATCTCGTCATCCGGTTGCACGGACACGGACGTTATGAAAGCAGAAAGATCACGTGGACCGACCGACGGCGTCGCCATCACCGCCGCACTGTAAACGGTTTTGCGGCGATTGAAATAGCCTATGAGTATTTCATTGACGATGGTGGAACCGCCGTTTGTCACCGACGGGGAACGGTGCGCGAGCGGGCCAATCGTTACTGGCAGAACCTGCCGGTTCATCTTCGCAACCGGACGGCGGATTCGATCGTGGCCTTCAACCCCGAGCCGCTTGGCTATGTTGTGCAGCGCGCGCTGTCACGCGCCCTTTGCTGGGTAGGACCGGGTGATGCTGCTCCGGCAGACACAGCCGGCAGCCTGCCGGTAAAAATCCTGGCGGATTCATCGTTTATTCAGTCTATTCCGAACAACTGGCGGCCGTTGGTGAAGGATTTGCTGGAGGTAGCATCACGCGCTCTGAGGGAGCAGTTCGGCTGTGGTCTGCACCCGGTCGAGCTCCAGCCAACGAGGACGGTCGGCGATTCCAGTATGACCTTTCAACAAGTGTACAGCCACCTGCTTCGAACGACACCGCGCTCAGGAGATACGTTAATCGTGGTATTGATCGGTCACGCCGGGCGAGTTGGTCTCGTGCCGGAGCGGCATCGACAGGCGATCGGTCGTACTGAACTGGGACGACGACTGATTCTGCTTGACGGTCTGCCCTATCCCCACCCACGACAGCCCACCTGGCAATCGTTTGAGGGCGGACTGAACCTGTTGCACGAGGTAGGTCATGCGCTGGGTGCTATCCATGTAGCCGACCTGTCATCAGTGATGAATCCCAACACCAACTGGATGGCATCAGATCGTTTTGATCCGCTAAACCGGACCATAATCCAAGCGGCGCTTGATGGTCGACTGAGTTTCGATGATCCCGCAGCGTATCTAAGGTTGCTTTCCCGGCAACTGGAGGAATCCGAATACAATCTGGCTGATTACCCGGCTTTCCTGTTTGAGTTCCTTAATCACGGCGGCAATCGAACGATTCAGGATCGTCTCCGTTCTGCTGTTGGACGCCCCTCATACCTGGTGGCGGCCGAGGGCTATGGCCGGCTTAAGCAGGGATATCTATCGAGGGCGGCGAAACTTTTCAGGCAGGCGATCGAAGACGATCCAACTCAGGCAACGTTGTACTTTTATCTCTCGGAGGTCACTCGTGGCGAGGAGGCCGAGAAGGCACTTAACCAGGCAGCGGCCATGGGTCACTCCGAAGCTCAGAGTCGTGTGGGCGCAAAGTCGATGAACCGATGACCCCTTCCCCACGAACCATGAACTCCTACTCGGATTTGAGGAATCACCCATTACCTGTTGACAAACACGCATCGCGTGGAGAAATTGCGCCATGGCCAAAGACCAACGATATGACAACAGTCTGATCCTGCTGACTCTGATCAAATTCGCCGGTATCGGGCCGCGCCAAATGAGCGCCTTGTTGCAGTGCTATGGTGATCCGGGGAGTATCCTGCAGGCGGATCGAACGTCGTTGTCGGCAATAGAGGGCATGACCCCCGATCTGGTCGAGAGTATCAAAGGCAGCGACGCCTTTCTTGAGGACGCCGCCAAGTACCGGACTGATTTGAAACAGCGTGATATTGCTATACACACTTGCCTGAACGACGACTTCCCACCCCTTCTGCTCGAACTTAACGACCCGCCGCCGCTGCTGTACATACGGGGGCGGCTGCCCGATCGCACAAAGAAATCGGTGGCGATCGTCGGCGCCGAAGAAGCGACCAACCAGGGGATCGATCTTACCGTCACGATGGCTCGTCGTTCCGCCGAAGCCGGTGTGGAGGTGGTATCATCACTGCGGCGCGGTATCGATGCCGCTGCTCATATCGGTGCAAAGGCCGGTGGAGGCGTCTCGTTTGCAGTTGTCAGCGGCGGCTTCGATCACATTGACTTGACCGAACAGATGCCGTTGGCCATCGATATCGCCCGGACCGGGGGTGTCATCAGCGAATACTCACCGGACGCTGAGCCGGATACGGATACCTATCGCGCCTGCAACCGCATACTGGTCGGTTTGGCGCAAGCAGTAGTAATCACCGAGGTGTACAAAGATTCTGTGACGACTTTGGATCTGCTGTCGTTCTGCAACGAAACCGGGAAGTTGACGTTCATTCTGATTGATCCCAGGAACGGCGCCCTGGCGGATAAGGATAGTTTGTCAGAGGCAGTGCGATGTGGCGCCATACCGATGGTTGGGTTGGACAAAATCAATGATATCCTTGACGCCCTCGTCTGATGCCTGATGATGGACGACGTCTACTACACTATAGAACGAGTGGCTCAGGCCGAGATAAAGCGCAAGGGCTCGCGGTTTATCGCCGAGGCGCTGTTGACGTCAGCCGTGGATGAGGCTATGACACAACTTGAAGCTATCCGCAAACGCGAGCACGCCGCCTCCCACCATTGCTATGCCTATCGAGTAGGAACAGGGCAAGAGGTCACCTTCAAGTACTCCGACGATGGTGAGCCGAACGGTAGTGCCGGACGTCCGATTTTCGATATCCTGAGCGGCAGAGAACTGACTAACGTTTTGGTGGTGGTGACGCGCTACTTCGGCGGCACCAAGCTCGGCACCGGCGGACTGGTGCGAGCCTATGGTGATGCCGCCACGGCAGCCCTGGAGCGGGCCGGTCGCCGGCAGAACTTCATTACCGTTCGATTCAGGATCGTAATTCCCTTTGCCATGTATGATCCGCTGATGAAAGTTGTCACCAGACACCAGGCCCATCAACGTCAAGCCGATTTCGCCGATCGTGTCACCCTGGAGTTGGAGGTGCGGCGATCATCGGCGGAGGCGCTGACCAACGACATCGTGCAACTGAGTTCGGGGAAGGCCAAAGTTGAAACCCTCACCTGAACGGCGACAGTTGGACTGTCTTGGGATGGGTATCATCCCGATGGATCTTCTCTATACCGTGGAGCGCCTGCCCAGGGCCGGTGAGAAGGTCAACGCCGTTGACTGCTGCGTGCAGGGCGGCGGCCCGGTGCCTAACGCTATGGTGGGTCTGTCACGACTGGGGATGAAGACAGCTATTATCGCGGTGGTGGGTAACGATTACCTGGGTCGCATGGCTGTCGAGGAATTGACCAGAGAAAAGGTTGACTGTCGCCTGATACTCCGCAAGAAACATCCCTCGGCTGTGGCTGTCGGCTTGATCGAAAAAGGTACCGGGCGGCGTACAATTACGCTCTATCGTCGGATTCACATTGGACCGAACGATCTGAAAACATCAAGCCTTCCCATACCGCGCCTGGTGCATCTGGATGGGCGGGACCTCGAGGCCGCGCTCAAGCTGGCCCGCTGGGCGCGGCGGCACAAGGTGACGGTCTCGTTCGATATCGGTTCTGTGCGCAACGATGTTTCGGCAATACTGCCTCTGGTGGATCATCTGGTGGTAGCCGACGCTTTCGCTTTTCCCTTCACTCGCACCAGATCAGCTAAGGGGGCCATCAAGAGGCTGTCCCAGGTTTGCGCCGGCAGCATCGTTGTTACCGAGGGAATCAAGGGCACCGTCGGATATGAACAGGGACGGACGGTACGCCAGCCGGCCTTTCGTGTCGAGGCGGTCGACACCACCGGAGCCGGCGACAGTTTTCACGCCGGCTATTTATATGGATTGTTGAACGGTTTCAATATGGCCGAGCGCTTGAGATTCGGCGTAGCCGCTGCAGCGCTCAAATGTACCCAACCCGGGGCTCGTACCGGCGCACCCACCCGAAGACAGTTGGCCCGTTTTCTGAAAGGGAAGCCCGAGACTTATGCTTGAGATGCTAAGCGCCATTGATCGCGGCTTGTTCCTATTCATAAACATGCAACCGGCCAACCCGGTCACTGATTTCATCATGCCGATCATCACCTCCGACCAGCTACTGCGTGTTTCCTACGGCGCGGCCATGGCTATCCTGCTCTGGCGCGGTAACGCCCGGTTGCGCTGGCTGGTTCTCTTCTCGGCTATGGTGTTATTGTTGACCGATCAACTGGCAGCCAACGTACTGAAAGGACTGATCGAACGCCCCCGACCCTGTCATCTCGTGGAGCAGGTTCATCTCCTCGTTGGGTGTGGCGGTGGTTTTTCGATGCCGTCGGCCCACGCCGCCAATGCTTTTGGGCAAGCCACGCTGTTTGCTCTGACAGTGCCGGCGACACGCCGTTACCTGATCATCACAGCCTCGTTGATAGCTCTGAGCCGTGTCTTTGTGGGCGTTCACTATCCCGGTGATATCCTTGTGGGCGCCGTTCTTGGTGGCCTGGTTGGTTGGATGGTGGCAAGAGTTTTCGAGTGGTTTGAAAGGAGATTTCTCCATAGAAACGAGGTACCCAATGTCGTTTGAAATCGAGGTCGTCAAGGGGGACATCACCGGCATCGACGTTGATGCAATTGTCAACGCTGCCAACAACGAACTCTGGATGGGGGCCGGTGTAGCCGGCGCCATCAAGAGGGCCGGTGGCAGCGTAATTGAAGAGGAAGCGATGAACAAGGGACCGATTATGCCCGGCGAGGCGGTCAGCACCGGGGCGGGGCGGCTTCCCATCAAAACGGTTATCCACGCCGCCGTTATGGGGCAGGATCTTCGTACCTCCGACAAACTGATCCGACAAGCAACCATCGCCTCCTTGAATATCGCCGAGAAGCTGCAGCTTTCATCGATCGCCTTTCCCGCCTTCGGCACCGGCGTGGGTGGTTTTCCGATGATGGCTTGTGCGTACGTTATGACCAAAGCGGTGGCCGGTTACCAGCCGCTGTCAAAGCATTTGGAGCGTGTACTATTCTGTTTGTTTGACGAGTTGGGCTACCAGACGTTCAGCGAGGCGCTGAAAGAGGACCGGTAGAGTTGGTAGCGTGATCGGTGGCGCTAACGGTTATGATTGACTTTGAAGTGCCCGTGGAGTTCGATTTGGCTTCCCGTCTTGTTACTGAAGGTGCCGTCGATCGTGAAGAAAATTGAGTGGTCGGTGACGGAGTCGACGATATAGTAACCCTCGAGGGGCAGAAACACTCTTTCTTCAATGGGTAGTTCATATCGACCCAGGATGTGAACCAGCGATCGATCGATCAGAACCGAGGAGTCAGGTCTGGGCATGGGTGGCACCTGCAGGTAAACCTGACAGCGGAAGTACTCATCAAAACCGAGGGCCTTCCATCGATGGCTCTCCACCCGCATCCCTCGAGCGCCGATAGTGACTACTGCGACATTGCCCCGGCCGACCTCCACTTTGTCGTCGACGTACGGATTACCAATAACCGCATCCATCACATACTGTGTCGATTCGACACTGATGCGTTGGCGACTCTCCGCCAGCGTGAGATACAAATCGAGGCGGTAACGACTGACACAGGCCGCACTCAACAGTGCTACGGCCAGCAACACCGCTGTGGCAATGAGCATGCCTTTGCCGGTTGATTTTGTCATGTCACAGTATACGAATTCAAGTTCCGATGGTCAACTATGGTTCTCAGTAGAGGAACCTCTCCGACTGCTCCTCTTACAAGGCGCGAAGAACGTTTTGCTTTATCAAGGGCCGGGCGAGGGAAAGTGGTCTCATAAGTCTTATTTACCGTCCGGGCCACCCACCGTCGATTACATCGACGCCAAGACCCAACGAAGTGGTCTTTTGGAACGGGCTCAGGTCATCTGCCGCCAACATTGGGTGCTGTCAGGCGACTCGCCTGACAGCCATCACGTGTCAACACAGGCGTCGGGCGGGGTCGCCCGACACCACCATCGATTAACGCCTTTTTCAAACGCTCGCCACGAAACCCGGACGAGGGGAGGCTCACAGGACCAATGCCACCGGCGGGGGCCGGTCGTTTGGGCTAATACGAATACCTTACGATTACCACCGGTCGTTGGTTTTCAGCAGCAGCCTCGCTCGACCAGAAAACCAGTCGCTGCGGTGGTTCGACCTCGCCCAGTTCTTCTTTCTGCAACAGGAGGCTGGGCTGGGGGGTGTTGGAATCGTAGAGCGGCATCACTTC
>DAOVOW010000102.1 GCA_030629485.1 bacterium | reverse complement strand
GTTGATCTGTTCTTGTATGATCTGAAGATAATGGACGATCATGCGCACGAGCAACACCTGGGCGTCTCCAATCGCCTCATTCTCGACAACCTGAAGATGTTGGCCACGCGTGGCGCCCGTGTGATTATCCGCGTGCCGTTGATTCCCGACATCACCGACACCAACTCCAACCTCGACGCCATCGTTCAGTTTGTGAAACCGTTACCCGGCATAGAGGAGGTCAGTCTGTTGCCGTACCATCGTTACTTCCGTCACAAGGTGACCGATCCCGAACTGGTGGCAAAGTTAGTCGGACTACAGCCCAAAACCCAGGCAGAAGTGGCAACCCTGTCGCGGCGGCTGGAAGCCCACGGACTCAGAGTGAAAATCGGAGGTTAACGCGAATGAATGAACGTATCCGACGGCTGCGCCAGGCAAGCCTTGACGCTGTGCCAACCCTCTCGATAGAACGAGCATCGCTACTGACTGAATTCTACAAGAGTGGCCAGGCGGAACGGGTCTCGACGCCGGTGGCTCGGGCGCTGGCCTTCAAGTACTTGCTCCAGAAGAAGCATGTGTGTATCAACGACGGTGAATTGATTGTCGGCGAGCGCGGCGAAGCCCCCAAGGCCACCCCGACCTATCCCGAAATCTGCACCCACAGCCTCGACGATTTCACGATACTGAACGACCGTCCCAAGATATCATTCGCAGTCAGCGATGAGGTCCGTCGGACGCAGCATGATTCGATCATCCCATACTGGTCCGGCCGGTCGCTCCGTGATCGGATTTTTGAGGCAGTCGATGACGAGTGGAAGGCTGCCTATCGGGCCGGCGTGTTCACGGAGTTTTTGGAACAAAGAGCGCCGGGGCACACGGTTCTTGATGACAAGATCTATCGCAAGGGATTCATAGACTTCAAGGCAGATATCGCCGCAGCAGTCAGCGGACTGGATTTCCAGGGCGACCCCGAGGCTCCCGCCAAGCGGGATCAACTATTGGCGATGGCGATAGCGGTCGACGCCCTGCTCGGTCATGCACAACGGCACGCCGACAAACTCACCGAACTGGCCCAACAGACTTCCGATGCGGGTCGGCGCGCCGAACTCGAGCAGATGGCGCAGATTTGTAGTCGCGTTCCGGCACAAGCGCCCGAGACTTTTTGGGAAGCGCTGCAGTATTACTGGTTTGTGCATCTCGGTGTTATTACCGAGTTGAACACTTGGGATTCTTTCAATCCGGGTCGACTCGATCAGCATCTGCTGCCTTTTTATCGCAGGGACATTGAGAGCGGTCCACTGACTGAGGAGCGCGCCCGGGAGTTGCTCCAGTCGTTCTGGATCAAGTTCAACAATCAGCCGGCGCCGCCGAAGGTTGGTGTCACGGCCCAGGAGAGCAACACCTACACCGACTTCTGCCTTATCAACCTCGGTGGCATCACGGCTACCGGCGAGGACGCCGCCAACGAACTCACCTACCTGATTCTCGACGTTATCGAGGAGATGCGTCTCTTACAACCGAGTTCAATGGTCCAGCTCAGCAAGAAGAACCCAGACCGCTTGTTGAAGCGGGCATTGAAAATCATCAAGACCGGATACGGTCAGCCATCGCTGTTCAATACCGAGGCCATCGTAGCGGAACTGGTGCGCCAGGGGAAATCACTCGAGGATGCGAGGGCCGGCGGCGCCAGCGGCTGTGTCGAAGCGGGCGCTTTCGGCAAAGAGGCGTACATACTCACCGGGTATTTCAACCTGGTCAAGGTGCTCGAGATTACTCTCAACAACGGCGTCGACCCGAGAACCAGTGAACAAATCGGCGTTGAGTCCGGCGATCCCGCGCGGTTCGAGACCTTCGATGAATTCTATGCCGCCTTTGAAAAGCAGTTGGCGCACTTCATCGACATCAAGATCAAAGGGAACACAATTATCGAACGACTCTGGGCCGAACACCTCCCGGCGCCGTTCCTGTCGATCCTGATCGATGACTGCATCGCCAACGGTCGAGACTACAACGCCGGCGGCGCACGTTACAACAGTTCGTACATACAGGGCGTGGGGCTTGGCAGCATCACCGATTGCCTGAGCGCAATCAAGTATCACGTCTATGACAGGCATACGATGACCATGGCCCAACTGGTCACCATGCTGCGGGAGAACTTCGCCGACCATGAATCAGTGCAGCAAAGCCTCCAGCTGGACACACCAAAGTATGGCAACGACGACGACTACGCCGATGATCTGGCCCGTCGTGTGTTCGAGAGTTATTTCCGATTGACCGATGGCCGTCCCAACACCAGGGGCGGTCATCATCGTATCAATCTTCTGCCCACCACCTGTCATATTTACTTCGGCAGCGTGGTGGGGGCGACACCGGACGGACGCTTCCGCGGCACACCTCTCTCCGAAGGTATCTCCCCGGTGCAGGGAATGGACCTGTGCGGTCCGACGGCGGTTTTGAACTCGGCGGCAAAGATCGACCATTTGCGCACCGGCGGTACTCTCTTGAACCAGAAGTTCACGCCGCAACTATTCAGTGACGAGGACGGTATCGAGAAGCTGGCGCACCTCGTGCGAACGTACTTCAAGATGAATGGCCACCACGTCCAGTTTAACGTCGTTGATGCCGACACGTTGCGTCGCGCCCAGGAAGAACCGCATAAGTACCGCAATCTGATCGTGAGAGTGGCCGGCTACAGCGACTACTTTGTAGATTTAACCGACGAATTGCAGAACGAGATCATCCGGCGCACCGAGCAGGGAATGTAGGGCAGGTTTGTCTTCAAACCTGCCGACAGTGGCGGGTCCCCTCCTACGGCGGGCCTTCGGCGAAGACGGACCCGCCCTACAAGAGTGTCATGCTAAGCGCAGTCGAAGCATGAGCCTCGCAGGTCTGATTTCTGCCGCTGCCGCTTACTCCACCAACTGCTGATGGAGTTCCTTGACGGCCGGCTCGAGAGCTTCCGGTGTTACCGCTCGGCCGGTCAGGAGCCTTGACCACCTGACGCGAATCGAACTGAAGGCGACGTACGAGGTGGGCAAAATGAGCAGCAAGATGAAGCTGCCGAACAAAAGCCCATAGGCCACAGACACCGCCATAGGTATGAGAAACTGCGCCTGTCGGCTGGTCTCCAGAATCAGCGGCGCTAGTCCAAGGGAGGTGGTAAGAGTAGTCAGCAGGATAGGTCTCAAACGGGTCAGGCCGGCATTGTGCACAGCATCAAACAGTGTTTGCCCCAGTCGCAAATTGCTGTTGATCCGATCGACCAGTATTATGCTGTCGTTAATGATGATACCCGAAAGGGCGATGAAACCAATCAGAGAGAGCATGTTGAGTTGCAAACCCTGGATCCCATGTCCCCAAATGGCCCCCAAAGCCCCAATCGGTATAAGAGAGAAAACGAGCAACGCCTGAGCATACGATCGAAACACCAGCACCACCAGGATAAACATTCCCGCCAGAGCGATGGGAAAGGTCCGCTTGATGGACCGCAGCATCTTGGCCTGGTCACGCGACTGTCCCTCGAATGCCGCCGTAATTCCATGCACCTGACCCAGGACGCGGGGCAGTATGTCGTTTTCGATATGGTCCAGAATCGGCGGGAGGTCGGCCTCAACCTCCAAAGGCCTGGCCTCGATCTTGATCTCCCGTTTCCGTTCAAGGTGGTTGATCGTCGTTATGCCCCGTTTGATACGGTAGGTGGCCAACTCGCTGAAGGGGTACGCGCTTCCGTCGGTAGCGCGAATCCGCATCCGGTCCAGTTGACCCAGCGACAACCGATCCTCCGGACGATAGCGCGCCCAGACACGGATTTCGTCACGACCGCGTTGAATGCGCTGAATCTCCTGCCCAAAAAACCCCTGTCGCACTTGGCCGGCGACATCCTGAAGCGTCAAACCCAGGGTGTGGGCTCTCGGTTTGAGGGTAATGTCGATTTCACGCCGACCTTCCTGATCGGAGTCAGTAATGTCCTTGAGAGCCCCGTAGGTTTTTAGCTCAGCTACCAGCAGACGTCGAGCTTTATCCAGCTGCTCGACATCATTCCCAAGCAGACTCAGCGAAAGAGGCTTGCCGAAGTGCCCAGCCCTGCCGAAAGTGAAGTTCTGCACACCTGGCAAGGGACCAACGACTTCGCGAATGCGGTTGACTATCTCATAACTCTGCAAGTCCCGCTGCTCAGCATCCATCAACTGCAGGACGATACGTCCGGCATGACTGCCGGACTCGCCAATATCATTCGATCCGATATCGCGCTTGATCCCGATGACAATATCGGCCGAGTCATCGCGTTGGCTCTTGAACTCCTCGTTTACTTGCCAGCATATGCGCTCTATACCAGCCAGAAGCGAATCGGTGTCAACCTCCTGGCGACCGGCTACCAGCGAAACATTAATCGGCACGGTGTTGCTATCCATGAACGGAAAGAAGGTCACGCCGATCAGTCCGCCACGGACCAGCCCTACCGTAAGCATCACCAGGGCTATCGGAGTTGTGATCGTAATCCATTTGCGGGTCATGGCGGCGCGGAGTAACGGCGCATAAACGCGGTGTGTTAGAGCATGGACAAGGTTGTCAATCCGTTTTCGAAGGGCCGGAACCGCTCGATCGCGCTTCAGGCCCTTCGAGTGTGCGAGATGAGATGGCAGCACCAGAAACGCCTCAACCAGCGAGAAGATCAGTGAGGCAATGACCACCAGCGCCATCTGCCAGATGAATTTGCCAATCATACTGTCCAGGTAAAAAAACGGAATAAAGGCAATAACGGTTGTGGCTATAGATGTAGCCACCGGCGCCAGAACGTCCATCGTGCCGTCAACCGCCGCTTTCAGTGCCGGTTCGCCGCGTTCATGGTGGGCATAGATATTCTCCGCCACCACGATGGCGTCGTCAACCAGGATGCCGACAACGATAATCATTCCAAAAAGCGAAATAACGTTGATAGTGATACCTGAGAAACCGGCAATAATGAACATACCAGCAAACGAGAACGGAATACCGACCGCCACCCAGAAGGACAACCGCAGTTTCAAGAAGAAGCCCAATGCCGTTAGCACCAACAGCAAACCTATGAGGCCGTTCTTGACCAGAAGATCGATTCGTTGCGTGAGCGGAATGGTTCGGTCATCAATAACTACGGCATGCAGGGTCTCGTTGGATTCGTTGAACCGCTCAATGTATGCCTTGGTGCTGTCGGCGATGGCAAGGATATCCTCCTGCTCGGTCTGATCGATATTGAGTATGACCGCCGTCTGGCTGTTGTAGTACCGTTTGTCCGGAATATCCTCCCACTGCTCCCGGGTTGTAGCTATATCACCCAGGTAAATGACACTGCCGTCGGCATTGCCGCGAACGGGTATCCGGTCCAGTTCCTCGGCGCGGTAGCTGCGTCCCCAGGCACGGATGAGGATCTCTTCGTCATCGGTGTCTAACTTCCCCCCGGAGATGTTGATATTGGCCTTTCTAACCGCCGCCGCGATCTCATCGAAACTGATGCCATACCGGCGCAGGTCAGCCTCCGCTACCTCGATTGAGAATTCGAGATTCGGCAGTCCCTCGAAAGCCACCTGAGATATCCCCTCTATAGCCAGTAGGTCATCGCGGAATTGCTCGGCAATGTACTTCAGGTTGTATCGGTCGGCCGCACCGTACAGCACCACCGACAATGACCGGGTACGAAACTTTTGCTCGAAGATGACCGGCTCTTCGGCATCGACAGGAAAGGAGTTGATGCGGTCGACGGCATTCTTGACATCCGCCAGCACCTTGTCGATATCAGCTTCGCGGGTAATCTCTACGCTGACCGTGCCGCTATTCTCTCTTGAAACCGAAGTGACACGCTCAACACCATTCAGGCCGTCAAGGTTCTCCTCGATCTTCAGCACGACGCCTTCGGCCACCTCTTCCGGGGCCGCTCCGGGGTAGGCGATCTGAATAGTGATGATGTCCGGTGGCATCTCCGGGAAGAACGAGTAACGGAGACGGCTCTGTGAGATAACTCCAAACCCGATGACGCCGAACAACAGCACCGTCGTCCAAATCGGATGGCGGATGAAGTATGCAACCACCCGGCGCATCAACGACTCCGTTCCTCGGTCTCAATTCGCGGGACAGCGAGTATTCCGGCTGAGACGCCCTGCAAAAGTTCGACCACAACAGTGTCGCCGTCGTTCAACCCGGTTTCCACTACGACGGAATCGTAACTCCGGTGAGCTATCGTCACCTCGCAATAATCCAACCTGCCGTCAATCACGCGGTAAACGTAGGAGTTCTCATAAAGTGCCCGGCGAGGCATGGAGAACGCGTTTTCGACGTTGCGCCCCGGGATTCTTGCCTCCAGGAAGACGCCGTTCAGCAGGGGTTTCCCATCGGCCGGGTCGACCGAAACATAAACATCCACCGTCTGGGTACGAGCTTCGACATGGCTCCCGATACGAGCTATCCGGCCCCGCCACTGATCGCCGGTTTCCAGTGAGGTTAGAATGACCGGCCGGTTTCGCTCGATCCAGGTCAGGTCAGTAGCCGGAACGGGCAACTGCACTTCCTGATTCTCCAGGCTGACAATACTCCCCAGCAGGCTGCCGCCTCGCGCTGTGGAACCAGTCCGGAAGCCGGCGCTGAGCACGGTGCCGTCAAACGGGGCATAGAAGAAATGCTTGTCCCTGACCACCTCAAGATCGCGCAGACTGTAATATAATCTGTAGACGTTAAAGCGAGATAGCAGTAGTTTCAGTCTCTCGCTGGTGACCTCCGGCAGTAGCGCTGATTTCTGG
>DAOVOW010000408.1 GCA_030629485.1 bacterium | reverse complement strand
TGCTACGCGATTTACAATGCTGGCGCCAACTCCAAGGCACCCCAGCTTATTGCTCACTTGAGGAAGGAATCAGACGAACTGGTTCGAGCCGCCGGTCTTTTTGCTCTGGCCCGTATGGAGGTCAAGCAGGCCACCGATCTCTTTGTCGATAACCTGACCGACCCCGACCCGTTCGTGCGGGCGGTGTGCGTACGAGGCCTGGGACAATCTGATTCGTCCGAGGTTCTTCATCTCCTCAGAATGTCGCTTAATGATGCCGACCACAAGGTTGTCGCCCAGGCCATTGCCGAACTGGCCAAGAAGAAGGACAAGAAGGCCGTGACACAACTGGCTAAGAGAGTAGAAACCGAACAGGATGAGAAGCTGTTGGTGGCCCTGTTCAGAGGCTTGCAGGAGCAAGACAACAGCCAGGCCGTTGATGCCACCTGGGATCTCCTCGAACGGGAACCGCGGGCTAATGTCGTCGCTGCTGCTGCTATCTATCTGGCTGCCGTGCGCAAGGATAAAGCGGTCAACGTGCTGGATTCGCTGGCCGCCGAACCCGATCCATTTCTTCGTGCCTCCAGTGCCGAAGGGTACGCTCTGGTCGGCCACAAGAACGTCATCCCCCGGCTGGCCGGTTTGTTCAGCGACGACGATCCCATGGTGCGCGCCGCCGCCTTTGATGCTCTCGTAAGAGTAGACAAAGCCAACCGGGACTACTACCTCAAGAAAGCGCTGGCCGATCCCGATCGCGTCATTCAGGGGCTGGCCGTTGATCACATTCAAAGCGAAAAACTGATCACCTACCTGCCGCAACTGACCGGTATGATGTCGACGGCGACGGTGGTTGATGTCGATCTGCGCCGCTCACTGGCACAAACAGCCCGCGCTTTCCTGGAGCAGTCGCCGGAAGACCCGGACGTCACACTCATCTTGATCAACGCCCTGATGGATCCTGAGTATATTGTCAGACGCGAGGCGGCGATAATCTACAAAGACCTGCTGGGAGAAGACCGTTTCCAGATGGTGCCGCCGGCGCCCGCTCGTATCAAAGTCAAGGACATCCAGCGTGGATTCGAGGAATACCAACCCAACCCATACGCGATTATCACCACTAACAAGGGTGAGATCGAGATGGAACTGTTCTTTGATGTCGCCCCGCTCACCGTGCTGAACTTCATCGAGCTGGCCGAGAGCGGCTTTTACGAGGGGCTGATATTCCATCGTGTGGTGCCCAATTTCGTGGTGCAGGGTGGTGACCCCAGAGGCGATGGCGCCGGCGGTCCGCCGTACATGATCCGATGCGAATACTCGTCCGAGCCGTATCTCCGCGGCACGGTCGGTGTGGCCACTTCAGGTAAGGATACCGGCGGCTCGCAGTTTTTTATCGCTCTGTCACCGCAGCCTCACCTGGAAGCGCGCTACACTGTATTCGGCCAGGTGACGGCGGGCATGGAGGTCGTGGATCAGATAGTCCGAGGCGACGTCATTGAGAAAATCGTAATCGAGGAAGGCTGAGCATGAGACGTGTAACAGTGGCGGCGATCTGTGTGGCGGTCATGGGCGCTGCCGGTTCGGCCGCCGCCCAGTCGGACGCTATCGATCCGCAGGCGCTGATCGAGACGATTCTCTCAGTCGACAGTCGACAGCGCGAGCAGATACAGGATATAGTGCTCGACGCCGAGTACATTGAAGGCGAGACCGGAGACGACCGCGAGTTCCACCATAAGGTCCGGATTGTCAAGAAGGTCTATGTCATGTATCTTCCCGACACGGTTCTCCTGCATGAAGAGTACCTCGAATTCTATAAGGAAGGTGAGTTGCAGGACGCCGAGGCTACCGAGAAGGAAGCGGCGGAACGTAAAGAGAAGAAGATCAAGCGCAAATCCAAGGATATCTCCTGGCCGATGTTGATCCCGTTTTACCCGGACCAGAGAGCGTTCTATGACATCATCTATGAGGGTGTGCCGGAGGATTCTATCGAAGGTCGCACCTGTCATCATTTCCGAGTGCGGTCCAAAGAAAAGGACGCTCAGCGCATACACGGTGATTACTACTTTGACGCCGAGTCGTTCCATTTGGTTCGAGTCGACTTCACACCGGCCAAGCTCACCTGCAGCATCATGTTCAAAATGAAGCAGTTGGACATGTCGGTTCGGTTCGGTCCTACGCTCAACGGTTACTGGCTGCCGCGACAGTTCGATATCTCGGGCCGGGGCAAAACCTTGTTTCTTATCGGTGTGAAATTCGCCGGCACCGAGTACTACCGCAATCCGCAGATTAACACTGGTATCGATAGCGCCTTATTCGAGGAGAACCATGGCGAACATTGACGGCAATTTCAGAACCAAAGTGGTAGCAGTCGACATCCCGTCCGACGCCAACGTGATATTCGGAATGACGCACTTTATCAAGACGGTCGAGGACCTTTACGAAACACTGGTGACGTCATCGCCGACGTTGAAGTTCGGCATCGCTTTTTGTGAAGCATCCCAGCAGCGGCTGATCCGCACCGACGGCAACAACGAAGACCTGATCGAGATGGCCGCCAAAGCGGCCTTCGATGTCGGCTGCGGACACAGTTTTTTCATCTACCTGCGCGAGGGCTTCCCGATCAGCGTCCTCAACCAAATCAAGAACGTTCCGGAGGTGTGCCGGATTTTCTGCGCCACGGCTAATCCGCTCCAAGTGATTGTGGCTGAAACACAGCAGGGCCGCGGCGTCCTGGGTGTCATCGACGGCGAGACACCCATGGGTGTCGAGACCGAGGAGAACAAGAAGGAACGTATC
>DAOVOW010000207.1 GCA_030629485.1 bacterium | reverse complement strand
GTATATCGGTATCGGTGCATCGGGGTCGTTTTCACACATGTTCGACCAGCATAAACCGGGGCTGCATCTGGCCCTTGGCTTGGGCGTTGATGTTGTCGGTCCGCTGGAAATGGTACTCAGAGGATCGTGGCATCCATTTAGCGAGGACAAGTGGTTATGGGTGAAAACCACTCCCGGGATGGACGTTTACACTTGTTGGATCGGGCTGAAGCCCAACCTGTCGCGGCACCGAGATCGCACCCACGCCTACTTCATCGCAGGAGCCGGGTACTCCGGCTATAGTTGGAATACGACATACTGGAACCAATTTTCCATAATAGACTCGGACGAACCGCGCAATCGTTGGCAGGAAGGTGCTTGCGTTATCGGAGCTTTTGGTGTCGAGATCGGAACCGGTAAGGGCATCAGACCATTCATCGAGCTTTCGTTGCTTAGCACGGTGGGCAGAGGGGTTTGGGAATACTCGTATCTGCTGAATCTGACTTTTGGGTTAACACACTAACGGCAGTCTTGAGGTGACGTAAGTGTGAATCCGTTACGTCATGCTTCGACTCCGCTCAGCAAGACGTCAGGGTCCGTCCGCATCTTCGTGAGCAAACGCAGATCACTCCTCCAGCTCCAGCTCGATAATAGGGCTTTCGGTGTCGACCTGGTCGCCTGCCGCGAAATTGACCGCCTTGACCTTCCCCTTGGCGCGACAGTTGACCTGGTTCTCCATTTTCATAGCTTCCACGATCACCATCGGCTGCTTTTCGGTCACCTCATCGCCGACGGCCACCATAATCTTGACGATCTTGCCCGGCATGGGTGCGTATATCTTGTCCTTCTCCCCAGCCAGAACGCCGGCGCCACCGGCAAAACCATTCTCGGAAGGTTCCTGCACTTCCAACAGGACGGAATTGATATCAATGTGGTAGGTGCCTTTGTGTTCGACCACGCCAATCACGCAACGCGTGCCGTTGAGGTTGGTGGCAAAGAGGTTGACGCCCACCGGCGTGAATTCAAACTTTCGCTCCCCGACGCTCACCACCAGAACTTCCCCGTTCTTGTCGCATGAAGCGTCTACCGTCTCACCTTCGAAAACAAACTCAGCATTATTCATTGATATTGTCTCTGCACCTTTACACTGTGATCATTCCGCCTGTCATCACTACCGAGCGATATCACGCCATCACTTGCTGATCGAATCACCGATCTGCCAGCCACCGATAAGCTGCGAGGGTTCGGCCACCGCCGACCCGGCGGCACCGGCGACGCTTACCGGCTTGCCTACACCTTGCGTCGATGCAGCTGCGGCCACAGCTACAGCCAACTCCCGATACTCGGCGCCGTCAATCTCCCTAGCGCTCATGTGCTTCTCGATGAAATCCGTGTACGTGCGCCCGGCTGCAAACTCCGGGTGCGTCATTACATCGATCATGAACTTCTTGGAAGTCTTGACGCCCAGGAGCTTGTAGTTGTTCAGGGCGTCGATCATCTTGAGGACAGCAAGTTCCCGCGTGGGGGCGTGCACGATCAGCTTAGCCATGATCGGATCATAGTCGATTGTGATCTCGACACCACCGACCACGCCCGAATCAACGCGCACACCCGGACCGCTCGGCTCGGAGTAATGGATGATCTTACCGGTCGACGGCATGAAGTTGTTCTCACCGTCCTCAGCGTAGATGCGGCACTCGATGGCATGACCACGCTGAGTAAGTTTGCCGAACTGATCCGACAACGGCTGCCCGGCGGCAATGCGTATCTGCTCAACCACGAGATCAACGCCTGTGACCATCTCGGTGATCGGATGCTCCACCTGGATACGCGTGTTCATCTCGAGAAAATAGTAGTTGCCGCTCTCGTCATAGAGAAATTCGACAGTACCGGCGTTGGTGTAGCCGGCTGCCTGCGCCACCCTGACAGCATCGGCCCCCATGCGAGCGCGAGTGTCATCGTCAAGCGCGGTCGATGGGGTCTCTTCGATGATCTTCTGGTGTCGTCGCTGGATAGAACATTCGCGCTCGAAAACGTGCACGGTCTTGCCGTGTGAATCGGCAACGATTTGGAACTCTATGTGGCGCGGCTTGACGATGTACTTTTCGAGATAAACGGTGTCATCATCGAAGGCATTCTTCGCCTCACGTTGTGCTGCCTCGATTGCTTCGGTGAGGTCTTCAGGAGAATTGACTACCCGCATTCCCTTGCCGCCGCCTCCGGCCGCCGCTTTGATCATCACGGGGTAACCGGCTTTCTCGGCTGCCTGACGGTAGACTTCGATGTCAGTCTCGGTCTCTTTCATACCGGGTATCAGCGGCACGCCTGCGTCGGCCATCTTGATTCGCGACTGTACCTTGTTGCCCAAAAGCGTGATAGCTTCCGGCGATGGACCGATAAAAACGACGCTGGCATCAGCACAACGCTGCGCAAACTCCGGATTCTCCGCCAGGAACCCATACCCCGGATGAATGGCATCACAGCCGGTGGCCGTGGCCGCATTGATTATCTTGTCAATATCAAGATAGGATTCGCGCGGCGGCGGCGGTCCGATATTGATTGACTCATCGGCATAGAATCGATGTTTACTGTTACTGTCGGCATCCGAATAGACGGCTACGGATGGAATCCCGAGCGTTCGGCAGGCGTTCATTACGCGCACGGCGATCTCGGAACGGTTAGCTACGAGGATTTTCTTGAAAAGTTTGTTCATTTGTCCCGTTACATGTTGGTTCTTGACACTGTCCCACCCGACGCTTCGCTCTGGGTCGGGTACCGAAACCCGTACATCACTCCGTCATCCAATTTGGTTTACGCTTATTGAGAAACGCATCCATCCCCTCCTGGCCCTCATCAGACACCCGAAGTTTGGCAATCATCTCCGCTGTGTAAGGCTTGAACTGTGCAGGTGTCATTTCCGGTACTTCACTGACCAGTTTCTTCGCCATCGCAACCGCCTCCGGGCCCGATGACAACAGTGTCTTCACGAGTGCATCCACGGCATCATCCAGTTGCTCATCATCGACCACTTTGTTGACCAGCCCGACCTCGAAAGCCCGATCGCTCCCCATTCGCTCGCCGGTGATGAACAACTCCCGCGCTTTCCCTTCGCCCATCTTCTTAACAACGTACGGACCGATGCAAGCCGGCACCACGCCGATCTTCACCTCTGAGAACGAAAACTTCGCTGACCGGGCCGCAATAGCGATATCGCACACCGCCACAAACCCCGTGCCGCCGCCGATAGCAGCACCGTTGATGCGACCGATCACAGGTCGTCGGCAACGATAGATCTTATTGAAAAGCTCGGCCAGCGCATTCGACTCGGCCAGGTTCTGATCGAATGTTTGTTTGATAACGCCACGCATCCAATTGAGATCGGCCCCGGCGCAGAACGACTTGCCCTCGCCGGTCAACACGACCATCCGAATGTTCCCGTCCTTTTCGATCTCATCGAAGATATCCGTCATCTCGGTAATCATCGTTGAGTTGAAGGCGTTATGGATTTCGGGACGGCTGAACGTCACCCGCGCGATGCGGCCTGCTTTAGTGTATGCTATAGTCGTGTAATTCATAATAGACCCGGCTTGCCGGCTACATCCTGAACACGCCGAATTTCTGATCCGGGATCGGGGCGTTCAGGGACATCGATATCCCCAGCGCCAGTGCCTGCCGGGTGTCGGTGAATCCGATCATGCCGTCATCCCACAACCGCGCCCCGGAGTAATACGGGGTCGACTCGGATTCATACTTGTCAAGCACCGGTTGCCGGATAGCCTGGATCTCCTCTTCGGTGAGCTTCTTACCCTCTCGTTCCAGTTGCTTGATCTTGACGTCAGTGAGTACACCCGCCGCCTGGTCACCACCCATCACGCAAATTTTAGCGTTGGGCCACATCCACAGCAAGCGCGGCAGGTAGCCGCGTCCGCACATGGCGTAGTTGCCGGCGCCATAGGAACCGCCGACGATCAGCGTGAACTTCGGCACCTCGGCGTTGGCCACGGCGTGAACCATCTTGGCGCCGTCGCGAGCAATGCCGCCCGCTTCGTACTGACGACCGACGATGAACCCCGATATGTTCTGCAAAAAGATCAGCGGTATCTTGCGTTCTGCACAAAGCTCGACAAAGTGCGCACCCTTCTGGGCTGATTCGGCAAACAGCACGCCGTTGTTGCCCAGAATGCCGACCGGGTATCCCATGATGCGCGCAAAGCCGGTCACCAGCGTAGTACCGTACAGTTCTTTGAATTCGTGGAAGCGGCTGCCATCGGCGATGCGCGCGATCACTTCCCTGATGTCGAACGGCTTGCGGATATCGTTGGAGACGACGCCGTACAGTTCTTCGGGATCGTAATGTGGGTCTTCCGGCGAGGTGCGATCAATCGGAAACTTGGCCGGACGGTTGAGGCTCTCGATGACATTGCGTGCCAGTTGCAGGGCGTGTTCATCGTTCTGGGCGTAGTGGTCGGTGACACCGGACGTGCGACAGTGTACATCGGCGCCACCTAATTCTTCTGCTGTGACCACTTCGCCGGTAGCCGCCTTCACCAGCGGGGGACCACCAATGAAGATCGTGCCCTGCTTGCGGACGATTATCGACTCATCCGACATGGCCGGAAGATAGGCCCCGCCCGCCGTGCAGGAACCCATCACAACAGCAATCTGCGGCAGACCCAGCGCCGACATGCGCGCCTCGTTGTAGAAGATGCGACCAAAGTGATCCTTGTCAGGAAAGACACCAGACTGCTTCGGCAGAAAGATGCCACCTGAGTCGACCAGGCAGATCGACGGCAGGCAGTTCGTCTGCGCAATCTCCTGAGCGCGGGCATGTTTGAGCACCGTCATCGGGTAGTAGGTGCC
>DAOVOW010000378.1 GCA_030629485.1 bacterium | reverse complement strand
ATGCTTAGAAAACCGTCCACCATAACGGGGGAAGATCAATCCTGACCTACAAAGAGCAAGGCGTTGTTTCCGCCAGCGACCTAACTCGTCTGTCGCACCAGACGCTCGCGGGTGTCGATGATCAGGTCAAGTTCAATGTCGGTATCGCCCCAATGCTTGAGCACTTCGCGGTAGGCCTCCGCCGCGGCGTCAGCATTGCCCAGGCGCACGCGGGAATCCCTCCGGCAATATGATGTTGAAACCGCAGGGGTTTCGACCTACCGTTCTCCGAAAAGTCCCCTCTCGAGAGGGGATTTAGGGGTGTGTTCTTCATTGTGGATAGCAGATGTCCTGATCTGCCGCCTCGGAACACGCCGCGGCCTTCGGCCACACTTCGGCAGAGGAAATCAATCCACGGTGACCGATATTAACTCCCTCCGCCGCTGACGCGTTTGCCATCCAGGTAGTTCTTGAAGGCATCCAACAGATCAATCGGTACCGGGAAAATCAAAGTGGAGTTCTTCTCAGCCGACACCTCGACCATCGTCTGAAGGAACCGCAATTGCATCGCGTTGGGCGCCTTGGCGATTACGAGTGCCGCATCTTTGAGTTTCTCAGCCGCCTGGAACTCACCCTCGGCGTGGATGACCTTCGCGCGCCGTTCACGTTCGGCCTCGGCCTGTTTGGCGATGGCGCGTGTCATCTCCGGCGGCAGGTCGACATTCTTGACCTCGACCACACTGACCTTGATACCCCACGGTTCGGTTTGTTCGTCGATAATCCGCTGAAGCTCGGCGTTGATCTTCTCGCGTTGGGCCAACAAATCATCAAGCTCCACCTGGCCCAGCACCGACCTGAGGGTGGTCTGCGCGAGCTGCGAGGTAGCCTCGAAGAAATTGGCCACCGACACAATCGCCTTGTTGGAGTCCGTGATTTGGAAGTAAAGGACGGCGTTAACTTTAACCGAGACATTGTCCTTGGTAATGACGTCCTGCGGCGGAATATCGTAGGTGATCACACGCAGATCCACGCGGACCATCTTATCGATCATCGGAATCAGGATGATCAGACCCGGTCCCTTGGAACCGATCAAACGACCCAGCCGGAAGATAACCCCTCGTTCGTACTCCTTCAGGATTTTGATCATGTTGAACAAAAGCAACAGACCAAAAAATATGATGACGCCTAATACGGGTAACTGCATGACTACCCCTTCTTGGTTATTCGGTTTTCTTCACTATTAGCGTAAGTTTGTCAACGCCGACAATCTCTACCGTGCTGCCGACAATCAGTTCTCCACCGTCGGCTGTTTTCGCCTTCCATAGCGCTCCGTCGACATATACAAAGCCTTGTCTGCGCACCTCGGCGTCCTTGCCGATCATCCCTTCGTCACCGATAAACGGCTGCCTCTTGTGCGCACGTATCACCAGCCAGGCGGCCAGGCCGGCGCAGACCGTGACCAGCAGGGCCAGCGTGATCAACACCGAAAGAGAAACTCTCAATGAGGGATCAACGGTATCTACCAGCATAAGACCTCCCAGGAAAAACGAAATAAGTCCGCCTATTGTCAACAGGCCATGACTCACCACTTTGACTTCTGCAATGAATAACAATACTGCTAATATAATCAGCGCCAGCCCGGCGTAGTTGATCGGCAGGGTCTGGAAGGCGTAGAACGCAAGAATGAGTGAAATGGCGCCGACAACACCGGGGAAGATAGCGCCCGGATTGTACAGTTCGAGCATGATGCCCAGCCCACCGATAGAGAAAAGAATCAGGGCGATGTCAGGCGAAGTAAGAATCCGCAGAAACTGGTGCACAACCGAGATTGGTATATCTTCGGTACGAGCGTTCTTCACTTTCACGACTACATCACCCTTCGGCAACTCGGCCTCGCGTCCGTCGATTTGCTCGAGTAAATCATCCAGGTCCTTGGCCCGCAGGTCGATCACATTCAACTCAAGGGCCTCATTATCGGTAATCGAGGCCGACTGCCGCACTGCCTCTTCGGCCCACTCGGCGTTGCGACCACGCTTTTCGGCGGCGGCTCGTACTTGGGCTACGGCGTCGTTGGTTACTTTCTCGTTCATCACCGAGTCGATCTCGTCGCCTGACCCGGCCACCGGATGGGCCGCACCGATATTGGTCGCAGGCGCCATAGCGGCAAAGTGTGAGGCGTAGGTGATGTATACTCCCGCTGAACCGGCCCGCGCACCCGAGGGAGCGATATAGGTACAAACCGGTACCGGCGAGTTGAGGATGCTCTTGCAGATCGACCAGGTCGGTTTGGTGAAGCCGCCGGGGGTGTCCATGATGATCACCAACAGCGCCGCGTCATTGTCCTGGGCCAGTTCGATAGCGGCTGTGATACGATCATCGGTAACGGTCCCGATAGCACCGTCGATCACCATCGTATACACCAGCGGGCGCGGCGTGTATTCATCGGAACTGTCAACGGCCGACTCGATCTCAGCGTCACCGGACTTCACGGTCACTGAGTCGTCGTCCTGCGCTGCTCTGATGCTATACGAGATGATGGGGCTGATCAGCAGAAACAGCGCCAACGTCAATAGCACTGCGTATCTTACTTTCATAATTTCAATATGCCTTTCGTTAGATCGCTTGTCAAATCAAAACGGAACTGTCTAAAACATATACTCCGAACCGGAAACGGTATTCGGTTGCATTATGTCCCTATGGCGGTTTGGTCCCGGTCGACCGGACGCTGTCGTTCCTGATATTGAGTCCCTGGAGTTGCTTGCATAATGACGTGCCAATGTAGCGGTGGGGTGATTTTCAGTCCCGTAGGTCGGAACCCCCCTGCGGGTTCCGACTCTCAAATTACTCACCAGAGTCCCGTGTCGGGAGCCCTGAGTTCTTGACATGTTGTCGGAACCTCGCCCTTCGACTCCGCTCAGGCTGACGCTTGGCAAGAACACACCCCTAAATCCTCTCTGAAGAGGGGACTTTGACTCATCCTCGTAGGTCGAAACTGATCTTCCCCCAATAAAGTGGACACTTTACGAAGGTCGTATTAGATTGACCTTAGGAGGTGTTATTGATGTTACGACGTCACTTT
>DAOVOW010000422.1 GCA_030629485.1 bacterium | reverse complement strand
TAATGAGTGTGTCTGTTTGTTGACGATAACAGTAGAGAAGGTAGCATCGGAAGTTGCACAACTATTTAACCAGGCAAACTAACGAGAACACCAGCGGAATGAATCTGGCCGAGTTTATCATCCAGATCGAATCGTTCAACGCCAACGTCAATATTGAACTGATCCGCAAGGCTTACGAGTTCAGCGACCGAGTTCACGCCGGCCAGACGCGCTCGTCAGGTGAGCCTTATGTCGAGCACTGTCTCGAAGTTGCGTTTGTCCTGGCCGAGCAGCACATGGACTCGACCACCCTGGCCGCCGGATTGCTTCATGACGTGGTGGAGGACACGGACACGACGATTGAACAACTTCGTCGCGAGTTCGGTGATGAAGTAGCGGAACTGGTCGACGGTGTTACCAAATTGTCCGGAATACAGTTCTCCTCTCGCGAAGAACAACAAGTCGACTATTTCCGCAAGATGCTGTTGACCATGGCCCGTGACATTCGGGTTATCCTGATCAAGCTGGCCGACCGACTGCACAATATGCGCACGCTCGAACATCTCTCGCCAGAACGCCAAAAGCGCATCGCACAGGAGACACGTGACGTCTACTGTCCCCTGGCTCATCGATTTGGTATCAATCGGGTCAAGATGGAACTGGAGGACCTTTCGCTGAAATTCCTTGAGCCGGACACTTACGGCGAGCTGAAGGAACGGATCTGGGAGACCCGCGAGCAGCGGGAAGGCTTTATCACTCGGCTGGTGGCTCCTATCTCCGAAGAGTTGAAACACAATGGTATCCGTGCCGAGGTCAATGGGCGAGCCAAGCATCTTGATTCCGTCTATCGCAAGGTCAGAATCAGGAAGGTCCCGTTCGAGGAAATCTACGACCTGTTTGCCATTCGCATTGTCACCGACACTGAACGTGATTGTTATCACACCTTGGGCATCCTGCACTCGATGTGGAAACCGGTTCCAAATCGTTTCCACGATTACATCGCCAACCCCAAACCGAACGGTTACCGATCTCTGCACACTACCGTGTTCGGACCGGACAACCGACCGGTGGAGATTCAGATTCGGACACATCAGATGCACCATGTAGCGGAGAACGGCATCGCCGCACACTGGCTGTATAAGGAAGGGCGTCAGCAGATGTCGAAGTCCGACCGGCAGATGATCTGGCTGCGCGATGTGCTCGAGTGGCAGAAGGACATGACCAACCCGTCCGATTTCCTGGAATACCTGAAGATTGATCTGTACTCCGAGGATATCTTCGTCTTCACGCCGCAGCAGAAGCTGATCCATCTGCTCAAGGGCTCCACCCCCCTTGATTTTGCCTTTCAGATTCACACCGAGGTAGGTATCCACTGCGCCGGCGCCAAGATCAACAATCGCCTGCAGCCGTTGTCTACACCGCTCAAGTCCGGCGACACTGTCGAGATCATCACCAACGCCCGCCGCACGCCGTCACACGATTGGCTGAAACTGGTCAAGACCTCGACCGCGCGCGCCAAAATTCGTCGCTGGCTCAATCAGGCCGGGTTCGAACAAGCGGTGACGTTGGGACGCGAGGTGATCATACGCAAGCTCAAGGAACTGCGACTGAAAATGCCGCCCGACGACGAGCTACAGGGATACGCAGAGAAGCTGGGCAAGAAGTCGGTGGTGGATTTGTTTGCCTCGATCGGCAACGGTTCCATGAGTCGGACGCCGTTGATCAATCTGATCAAGCCGGAGAAAGAGAAGCCGAAGGCCGGGCTGGTAGGGAAAGTGATCGATCGTCTGCGGGGTTCCAAAGGCATCCGGGTGCATGGCATGTCCGACATGATGTTTCGATTCGCCGGATGCTGCCAGCCGCTGCCGGGGGAGGATATCATAGGTTTCATCACCCGCGGGCGCGGTGTCACCGTCCATCGGGCCGACTGTGAAAGCGCCCGTTACTTGGGAGGGCAGTTCCCCGAACGATACATCGATGTCAGTTGGGATGCCGGGAAAAGCCAGGCCTTCGTGGTCGAATTGGAGTTGGTCGTGGAGGACCGCAAGAACATGCTGCGCGACATCACAACGGCTGTGGCCGACGCCGATACCAACGTCCGCGCCGCCGAGATGGTTGCCACCGACACCACCGCCACCGGCAAGTTTGTCATCGAAGTTTCCAGCCTGTCGCATCTGAATCGAATCATCGAAAAGGTGCGTAAGGTCAAGGGTGTTATCTCGGTGTTCCGCTCCAAGGGACGGGATTTCCAAAGCTGAATCGCGCATGTGATAGCCAAGCGGTGCAGCCGTAGTCCCCGGCAAACCTCCTGCCCTAAGCGATACTTCGTACTCCTCGATTACGGACTTGCATCGAGGAGAATGGGGACATGTCCGTGCGACTATCGAGTTGACAGAGGCGGTTGCAAGCTACTATACTTGTAATCACGTAGCGATATACGAAGGAGAGAGATGGCCGATACTGCGCAACCACTCAGAGGATTGTTCTTCGGGTTCCGACAATTCGTTTACCGCGATGCAATGTACATTGTAAGTGGGTTGGCGATCCTCACCGCAATACTGTACAGCTTCGGGAAACTCAGCTTGATTCAGCCAAATATGTTGTTCACGCCGACAATTGTCCTTCTGGCCTTCGTGGTAGGATATGTAAC
>DAOVOW010000030.1 GCA_030629485.1 bacterium | reverse complement strand
GCCGCGTCGAATGCCATTGCGTCCGCGCTGCCGTCAAACTATCTTGGGACTATGTTGACCACTTTTAGTTACTCAAGCTTGAACTGTTTTCGTCAATGCCCTCGGCAGTTTGAGTTCCGCTATGTTGACAAGATCAAAGTACCCAGAGTGGTCACCCCGGATACTTATCTCGGTACAGTCGTGCACCGGGTGCTGCGAAAACTCTACCGCCTCGGAGCTGACGATATCCTGATGCCTGAGGACGACGCGGTCGCCGAGTATCACCGCGAATGGGAGAAGCTTGACCTGACGACCCTCCAGGTTACCAGCGATTACTACACGGTTGATGACTACATTCGCATCGGCGAGAAGATGCTTGTTCGCCATTACGACAAGCATCGTCCGTTCAATCAGGGTACCATGCTCGGGACCGAGTTATACCTGAGTTTTGAGCTGCCCAACTCGCCGTTCAAGATTCGCGGTTACATCGATAAACTATGGCGGCGCGATGATGACGTGGTCGAGATATGCGATTACAAAACCGGAATGACCGTGGCGCGCCCGCAAGACGACGCCTTCCGCTGGCAGATGGGTATTTACGAACTGGCTGTGCGCGCAACCTGGCCTCAGTACGAGACAATTGAACTGGCCCAGCATTTCCTCCGTCCGGACGAAATAGTACATTGCCGTCTGAGTCCGGACCAACTCGAACTGCTGACCGAAGAACTGAGGAACACCATCATCGAGACGCATCAGGCCAAACGTCTGGACAATTTTCCGGCTCAGGAAGGCGGTTTCTGTCGCTTCTGCGATTACCAGGAATATTGTCCGGCCAAGCGCCATGAGAAGATGCTGTCCGAGAAATATACGGACGAAACTGAGGATGACGTCAGCGAGGCGGTTCGTCTCGAACAATTGGCCGACCGTTACCTCAGCGTCTATGATCAAAGCAACGCCGCCAAAGCTGAACTGGAAGCCCTCAAGGAGGAGTTGCGACAGATAGTCCGGGACGGTGGACCAAGCAAACTGGTCGGTGCAACCGGCGCTGTGACGGTGAAACTCGGCACGGTGGAGAAGTTCATTACCAGGACGCGTGACGCCGTCGGCTTCGCAGAACTCTCTGCTGTCGCGCGTGAGTTGGGACTCGAGGAGTTCTTCGAACTGAATGGTCGCGCCCTCATGAAGGACCTTTATCGGAAAGAGCGACTGTCTGCCGAACAGCTTGAAAAACTAAAACCGTTTGTCCACGAGGATGAGGAATCGCGGGTAACCGCCAAGCCGTTCAAGAAGACAGGGCCTGACGACAACGAGTAACACCTGCGTGGGTAGCGCATCAGCGCCCAACAAGGGACTGACAACGTGAAAAGACGCGAATTCCTGAAGCGAACGACGAAGGCAACGGCTCTGGCCGCCGTGTGCGGTGGCACCGGATGGTTTTTCAACAATCGTCAATGGTTCAACTACGAACCCCCCATGGTCAGCAAACACGATTTCGAGGTTGCCCCCGACAACCGTCTTCCGCAACTCACTCTGACCAGAGATGAGAACCATGCTGCCGCCCTGCACGATGCTCTCGACGCCATCGGCTCCATCAGGCGGTTTGTCCAACCGGGTGAGCGGGTGACGATCAAGCCGAACGTCGGTTGGGATCGCACCGCCGCTCAGGCGGCCACCACTTCCCCGCTACTGGTCGGTGAGATGGTGCGACTCTGTCTCGAGGCCGGCGCATCCAAAGTGATTGTGACCGATGTCACCTGCAGTGAAGCACGACGATGCTTCCTGCGTTCCGGGATCTGGGAGGCCGCAGAGAAAGCCGGCGCCGAGGTGATCCTGCCGGTGCAGGATGATTACATCATGATGGATCTCGGCGGAGAACTGCTGACCACCTGGCCGGTGCTAAAACACTTTGTCGAGACCGACCGTCTGATAAACATGCCGATCGTCAAACATCACTCGCTCTCGTCGTGTACTATCAGCATGAAGAATCTCTACGGTATCCTCGGCGGTCGCCGCAATCAGTTACACCAGGAGATCAATCAGTCAATCGTTGATCTGGCATCATTTAGTCGCCCAACATTAACAGTGGTCGACGCCACTCGCGTGCTCATGCGCGGCGGTCCGCAGGGCGGTTCGCTGGACGATGTCAACATCGAACACACGGTGATGTGCGCCACCGATCAGGTGGCTGCCGATGCCCGAGCGGCGGAGTTCCTGGGACTTGATGCCACCAGGGTCGGACATATAGTGCTGGCCGAGAAGGCAGGTTTGGGCACGATCGATTACCGTTCGGTGGGCTACAAAGAGAACATCTGATGACGATTCAGACCGTCCGCAACCTTCGTCGATTTTCGCAAGTCTTGTTCTTTGTCGTTTTCTGCTGGCTGATTCTGAAAACCAACTTCGATATCGACATCGACCCGACCACGGTTTCAGAGATTACGCTACCTTATCCGGTGTCGATAGCGCTTCAGTTCGACCCCCTGGTGGCCCTGGCGACCCTTCTGGCCAACGGTACTCTTTTCAAGGGTCTCTTGTGGTCGCTGGTCATCCTGATCCCCACGATTTTTATCGGACGGTTCTTCTGTGGATGGGTTTGTCCGCTGGGTTCGTTGAATCACTGGATATCCGAAATCAAGTCGGAACGTCTGAGTTTCAGAGGTAAGGGCAAAATTGAATCGAATCGTTACAAGAAGTATCAACGCATCAAGTACTATATTTTTCTATTCGTGATCGCCGCTGCTCTCTTTGGCACCCTTCAGACCGGACTGCTGGACCCACTTCCTTTGCTGACGCGTTCGATCGGCACGGTGGTGCTGCCCGCAACGCACGCCGCTGCCGACGGCGCTCTGGGTTGGGTAAAATCGTTCGGGATTCAGCCCGTGTCCAGCGCCGCCCAGTCTGTTTATGACTTTGTCGCACCGACGCTGCTGAACTTTCGCCGCGTTCATTTTCACGGTATCCTGACTATCGCTTTGTTGTTCGGCTCGATCCTTGTTCTCAACCGTGTCTTCACGCGCTTTTGGTGTCGCGGTCTGTGTCCATTGGGCGCCATGCTGGGCATCTTTTCACGCTATGCCATCTTCGGACTTCAGAAGGACGAGAAGAGTTGCGACCACTGCAACCTTTGTCTGCTGAGCTGCCAAGGCGCGGACAATCCGGATATAGGCGCTCGATGGCGACAGCCGGAGTGTCACCTTTGTCTGAACTGTCAGGCAATTTGCCCGCAAGGTTCTTTGAAGTTCAAGTTTTTCCCGACCCTGGAAGGCACCACGACGAACCCTCCGCCCGTTCAGAAAGTGGATATGTCGAAGCGAAAAGTGGTAGCATCACTGGCCGGCGGCGCCGCGCTCTTTCCTCTGCTTCGTTCCGGCGACAGTTTCGAGGTCAATGCCAACGAGCGTCTGATCCGTCCACCCGGCTCGGTCGCCGAGGACGATTTCCTGGCTCGCTGTATTCGCTGCGGGCAGTGTATGCGCGTTTGTCCCAACAACGCCCTGCACCCGACAATGTTGGAATCCGGGTTGGAGGGGATCTGGACACCGATCCTGATTGCACGCATCGGGTATTGCGAACCGTCGTGCACTCTGTGCGGTCAGGTTTGTCCGACAGGCGCCATTTTGGAGTTGACGATGACCGAAAAGGTCGGCGACAAGGAAACACCGCCCAACCGTATCGGCACTGCCTTCTTCGATCGGGGACGCTGTCTGCCCTGGGCGATGGCCACCCCATGCATCGTGTGTGAGGAATGGTGTCCCACCTCGCCAAAGAGCATCTACCTCAAAGAAGAAGTTGTCCTCGACCGAGAGGGCAACGAAGTTCGGGTGCAACGTCCGTATATCGACCCCAACATTTGCACCGGCTGCGGCGCATGCGAGTTCGCCTGTCCAGTGGTCGACCGACCGGCGGTGTATATCACGTCTGTGGGCGAATCACGCTCGCCGGACAATCAGTTACTGCTCAAGAGAAAAAAGGCAGTCAGAACCTCCCAGGGAGATACCGTATGAACGATAGACACAAGCTTTTCGCGGTCATGGCTATCACAGTCATGCTCGGCCTGGCTTGCGGCGGTGAGCAACCAGCCACAAATCAGAATACTGCCGGATACTTGGCGGCGAGTTACGATGCGATTGGCGTCGGGCGCAGTTCCCCGCCGCGTACTTTCATTGGGCAGGATTTGTGGGAATACATTAACGACGGCGCCGAACTGTACCACACCTATGGTTTCATCGAGGTAGCCACGGCCGATTACCAAAAAGGCGAAACGGAGATGGTCGTGGATCTTTATCGTTTCGACTCAGCAGTGAACGCTTTCGGACTGTACTCAATGTTGCGACCTGATGAAGCCGATCTGGCCAAATACGGTGTAGAGGGCTATGTCTCGCCGTCGAAAATCGAATTCGTCAAGGGCGACCTGCTGGTACGAGTGATCGGATTCGATGCATCCGACGAGACCGGTCTGGCGCTGATCAACCTGGCTGATGAGGTCAACAAACAACTCCCGGGCGGGACCCAACTGCCGATGGCCTTTGATCTTTTTCCGTCCGACAACGTTGTGAGGGGATCGGCCAGGTACTATGCTGAGGCCTTTCTCGGACAGAGTTTCCTTGTCGGGGTTTACTGTCAGGACTACCTGCTTGACACCAATCGTGTCACCCTCTTCCTGTGCGAAGATGTGGGCGGCGCCAAACTGTTGGAGTGGTCTGGTCTGGCTGAAGAAATGGGTGCGCTGGGCAGTGCACCGGATGGTCTGCCCTTCGACGTTGGTAAGGCGTTTGTGGTCGACAATAGTTTCTATGGTCAAATCGTAGTTGGTTTGCGCGCTGGCCGCATGGTCGGCATGGTTGGATACCTTGACGAACACCAACCGTTTCTGTTAAGTTGGTTGGAAACGTTCGAGTAGACGTGGGGAAGCCGGCGTGGCGTCAGGCGTCTCTGCCTGACGCGCTCAAGGTTGTCGTCGGGTGACACGGTCAAGCTTGTTTGGCCGTGGACTGCCGAACTACTCACCCATCGTGAAGAACAGGCTGCGTCTGTGTCGGGACCACAGGGGTCCCGACCTGCTGAACAAACCAACTGTCGAGTAGAGATACCCGACAGCACCGGTGCGCGGGCGGCGGCGCAATCAGTAGCATCGTTCAGTAACCAGAGCACCGACCAGGGCCACCACCAGGACGGCGCCCAGAAGTATCAGAACCCACGAAATGCCTACCATCGGCAAGAGTATCGTCAATGTCAACAACGCACCGATGGCTGACCCGAGAAGTTCAACGGCATAACCGGCGCCACGATTGGTCAGCGGACGATCCTCGTAGTAACGTACTGTAGCCGCCACGAAAAGCGAACCCGACGCCAGCGCCACCACGAACAAGAACATCAGATGATACGCGAGCGCAACCTGCGAATCGATACGATGCCATGACACAAAGAAAACTGTTAACGCGATCAAAAGCACGATCAGCGCCGGGTACTCGAGATGTTTGCTTTGTAGTTTGTGCGAGTAGTACGTTCCGCCGGCCAGACCGAGCATGAACGCTCCCACCAGTGCTGCCATTTCAGCATACAGAGAACCGGCTGTTGTCTGGTAGACGTAGAACGACAGCAACTCCAGGGCTATTGAGACCAGACCGGCGGTGCTGTACAAGAACAGCCCGAACCGTCGACGGCGGGCACGACCGAACAAGGCGTAAGCAAGGATGCCCAACAGTGGAGTCAGACCGACCAAAACGGCGTACGGTTGGTTGAACCAAAGAGAGAGGATGGCCCGATCAAAACCACTGCGCGAACGATACATTCCCTGCAAGTGGGGCAAGACGGGTCGAGCCACGCTGTTCACCTGGTCGATGCTGATCAGAGATGCGTTGAGCCGATCAAGCTTGAATTCGGACAGGCGATCACGTAGAAAACCCTCACTCAGATAAACCGGCTGGTACTCCATTGAGTCCAGCCTGCTCACGAAGGCGTCGACATCCAGGCGGCAGACTTCCGACGCTGATGCCATGAAAACCGTCCCTGTGCCCGGCCAGATTTCAACATCTCCGAAGGAAGCGGCCAGGCTCTGGTGTATGGTTGATAGAATCACGGCGGTTTCGTCGCTCACGTAGCGGTCGGTATCATAGCCGGTCGGCACAACTAGGAGACCGTCCTCCCTGAGAAGTCTTCGCGCTCGCGTGAAAAACTCAACACCGAGCAGGCGACTGGTGCGATAGCTGTCCGGCTCCCCGGCGTCGACGATGATGATGTCATACCAGTCGAGACCGGCTTGAGCCGCAATGAACGATACCGGGTCATCGGTCAGGCGCGAGACCCCGCCCGGGAACGGCATGGCTTGGTCAATAGCGCCGGTCAACTGCCGACGGGGATCGACGGCTGTTATCAGTAGCTGCGGAAAGGCGCGCACCAACTGAGCGATCCCGAACTCGCAACGTCCGAAGTACAGGATATCGCGTGCTCCGGGTCGGCACAACAGCGGTGGAATCAACAGATTCTCGGCCCTTTCCAGATCCGGCAGGGTAGCCTCGGTTTTGTTGTCGGACAACAGTATCACCAGGCCGTGGCGCGACAAGAGGCTTTGTCGCCCATAGTGGGTGTCGAACGATTTCATCACTTGGTACTGTGGATACTTGATCCGGTCCAAAGCCTCATCGAGTCTGCCGGCGAGGGATGACACCCCGGTCAGAAGCACCAGTGTGACAACAGTGAACAGCCAGGTTGTCACCGGTCTTCGATCCCGGCGCATGAGCAACACGAACGCAACTACCGCGATGGCCAGCGAAAGTGTCAGGGCCAGGTTGGACATCAATCCGCCGGCAAGACAGGCTATCATCACACCACCGACGAAAGCGCCTATCCCTTCCCAGAGATAAACCATGACGATAGCATCCTCTGTGCGCCATCCCTCGCGCGCCAGAGTGGTGAACAGCCAGCCTGAAAGCAGCCCCACCGGCAACATCGCCAGCGTCGATATAACCGCCGCCGTACCGAACAGGATCACCTGGCCGACCACGTCGCTTATCAACATCGGGCATAGCCGCACAGCCGGTACCATTAGTACCAGCATGATGCTTCCCCCGATGAACAGAGCTTCCGCGCCCACCGCTCGCCCCACGCGCCCCCCGGCATACGCGCCGACGGCTACGGCTGAAAGCCAGCCGAACATGGCCCACCCAATGAGCAGTTCATCGCCGTTGAACGACGATATCAACTCCCGCAACAGCAACACCTGCCCGGAGATCGAATACAGGCCGAGCAGAAACGGTTTGCTTCTGTTCATCTAAAACAGTCCGGGTATGGTGCGATCACAGTGTCCACACCGATTCCCCTTGAGAGTATTGCGAACGATGCGGTAACCGTGCCTTTCGATTAGCACCTCACCACACCCAGGGCAATAGGTGGATTCGGCGGCATGACCGGGGACGTTGCCGAGGTAAACGAATTGCAGTCCCTCGGCACGACAGATTGCATGCGCTCGCTCAAGAGTTTTCAAAGGTGTCGGCGGCAGATGGCGCAGCAAGTACTGAGGGTGAAAACGGGAGAAGTGAATCGGCGTATCGACACCTATGTTGGACTTGATCCATCGCGCAAGATCAGTGAACTCTTCGTCACTGTCGTTCAACGTCGGCACCACCAGGTAAACTATCTCCAGCCAGACACCGGCTTTCTTGATTTGCACCAACGCATCAAGAACCGGCTTCAATGTGCCGCTGACGATCTTGCGGTAGTAGTCTTCACGAAATGACTTGAGATCAACCTTGATCGCATCCATCTGCGGAAACAGATCAGCCAACGGCTGCCTCTCAATGTAACCACCGGTAATCATCACCGACTTAATGGAATGCTTGTGACCAAGCTCGGCGATATCGTACATGTACTCATAGAAAACTATCGGCTCAGAGTAGGTGTAGGCAATGATGGGAACACTGCGCCGCTCGCAGATGTCGATCACGCCCGCCGGGGAAAGCTCCATGTTGTCGACCTGTTCCGGACGCGCCTGTGAGATTTCCCAGTTCTGGCAAAACTTGCAGTTGACGTTACACCCGGCAGTGGCCAGCGAGAAGGCCTTGGTGCCGGGGTAAAAATGATACAGCGGTTTCTTCTCGATGGGATCAATATTCATTGAGCAGGGTCGTCCGTAAACCAACGTATAATAGACGTCGCCGCGATTCTCCCGTACCCCACAGTAGCCGCGTTCGAGGTCGGTGATGCGACATTTCCTTGGACAGAGTCCGCATTCAATGCCTCCCTCCTCCAGCTTCTTGTAGTACCGGGCCTCAACCGAGGACAGTCCGGCGGCGCTCTGGAAGGCGCAGACATTCTCAATCCCCCCCAGGAACTCAGGCCACAACCCACTGTGCGAGGCAGCCGCTATGGCGCTGGAACATCCAAGACACCTCAGGAAAAGCCGACGGTCCATCACAGCAACTCCCCCGGTCGCACACGACCCTTGTCATCGACAACAAGAACCTTCAGATCAATGTCTGACATAGTCGCCACGCCAAGCCCCAACTTCTCGGCCGTCTGGAGGTACGTTGCCGGACGTCCGGCTTCTGCTAGGTTCGGCAAACCGCCTTTATTGCGCAACCACTCGACTATCTCAAGACCTACTTGGTCGGCGGCCACCGGATCATCGGACAGTATGACAGCCCCATAGCGCACCAGAAACCGCTGGTCGTACCCCGGACCGTTGTGATATTGAACTTGTACGGCATCCATGACAGTCAGGCGGCTCTTCAAGCGAATGGGACTCATCATCGACACCTCGGCCACGTGCGGGTCACCGTTGTTGTCGTGAAACTTGTTGGGGTTGTTGATAGCGCCGAACATGTTTTTCAGACCGCCCGACAGCCCGGCGATGGAGTGATCCTTGAGCACCGGCATGTTGATATTGCCGGCCACCACTTTCTCCAGAATGCGGCTGACCAGACTTGACGACTCACCGGCACTGTAGAACCGGGCACTGTACCCGACACCGTTCGCATCCGTGCCCAGACAGCGACGACCGAAACTGGAGGCGTTGAGCTTGAAGCCCGCCTTCTGCAGTTCACGATTGGTGCGCTCCCACACCACAATATTGTTAGCATCCCATCCGGCGTCTTCAAGGATACCGGAGAGCGCCTCGACCAGCGCTACCGGCGTGGAATTGAGCTTGCCAGTGAGACAATTCGTCTTCATACCAACCGCACCACGCGGCAGGAGCTTTCGCAGCGCCGCCGAGTCCTCCGTCTCACCCGTAAGAACGGTCAACGCTTCCTTCAGCATTTTCATATAGCTACTCACCGGTAACTGTTCACCGCTGATCGCACCCTCGTGTTTGACAACAACAACCCGGCTCATACTGTTTATACTACGACGCTATCGCATTCTGTCAACCCTTTTCGGTCCGGTCAACTGGTCTGCGGTGTTGTGGTAGACGAGTCTTCAGACTCAGCCACCGCCACCCGCGCGATCTGAAGATCACGCGGTCACAACGAACTGGCTTGCAGTATTGTGATGGACAAGTTTTCAGAGAGTGTCGATAATCCCCAGAAGCCGTCATTGCGAACCCGCCACAGTTATAGCCATATGGCGAGTCAAGTCAGTTTTCCTCCATATTGATGAGGTTGGTGTACTGGACAATAACATGTTTGGCGATCTGGGTGGCCAAGTGAATGAAATCGAGGTTGTGGCCAAACTGCTGTAGAGTTTTGATGCGATGGTAGTCTTTGAGGTAACGATCCACAGCAGCCTGAGTATGATTACATTCTCGGGCGACATCGGCTGGGTCCTTTTTCTCAAGGATGACCTTTCTAATGATGGTGGTCTTGTGGGAGACCGAGGAACCCATATCATGCAGGGCGCCAGTGTGAGGTAAGGTGCAGCCATGCTGGGTTTCGTATTCTTTTCTGGTACTGGAAATCCATGAGGGTTGTCTCAGGAGGATGAGGCCGAGATCGCGGCAGGAGAGGATTCCTCCTTGCTGGTAAGCTTCACGGATCATACGGGCGATGGCGTTTTCTGCAACCAGGGACATAAGGGTTCCCTCGGTCAACTGAGTGACGTCCTCTTCGGAGATGACAGTAAGAACGACCGGTACGTATCGGCGGCGAGGAGAGTCGCCGCGGGTATTCTTGTCCAGAGCGTTCCAGAGAATTTGTCCATGTTTCAACCGAGAAGTTTCCGGCGCAATGGCTTCGAACAACTTGATCAATTCATCGGCCAGTTTTTCTCTCATCACCGGTCCGAAAAACCGAGGACATTCTCGGGCAAAGAAGTTCATAATGACCGGCTTGAAGAAACGCGCTTTGGCCGAACGATATCGTTTTATACTGTCAGGCATTTTAATCACGGGCGCCTCCGGTCGGCGAGGTTTTGATCCCCTTTTTTAAAAACGATTTCAGCTCCCGACGACGATGGGGGACTATCTTAACTCTCTGATACAGTTGTTGATACGACTCAACAAGAGAGGTCGATAACTTGACCAGGAAAGCGATTGTGTGCAGGTCATACCCTTCCTTCATTAGAGCAATAGCCCGCTTGAATTTACTCACATAGTTCTGTACCGAACTCACACTGTGATAGGTGGCGCGAGCGATCTCAGAGTATTCTTTACCGTGAGACCATTGCTCAACGATCAACGACCGGTGACTGATGGATCGACCCATATCCTTGATGGTCGAACGCAACGGCAGAGTGATCCCCTGCCGCCGCAACGCTTGCAGATCCCTGGTGATAGTTCTCTGACCACAATTAAACAACCGATTAGCCAAATCTTCAACCGTCAACAGACCACCCTGCTGGAACGCTTCAATGCAGAGTCGTTGCATCCGATGTTGTCGTAGTGCCTCAACCCCTCCAGACTTGCGGACTTCCAGATCCTCAGCACCAGCATCCATGGTCAGGGTAACCGTCACTTGCTTGCTCTGAGACAGCGGCACTTGTGAAGGAGTTTCTATAGCGACCAACGGAAAGAGCATCTGCCCAGGCTTAAGCGTCCCGCTCGTCTCGAAGTACGGGGCATAGACACGGTACACCGTATCCAGCATAGCCGAAGCTTCAAACGGTGAACACTGAAGCCCCTCAATGATCTCATGTAGGAACTGCTGATCCAACTGCTTCTGAGCCAAACGATCCCACTTTCTCAGAGAAGAATTGTTAATCATGATGACCTTTCGCATATCAAGGTTCTCAAACCTGGCGAACTCCCGCTGGACTATGCCCTCGGTCCCTTCCCCAAGCTGCCAAAATCAACCAATCATCAGAACAATAAAGTCTCCAATGTCATTTGGCACAAATATAGGCGGGTGCGCCACCGGTAGTAAAAGAAAACCCATAAAGTTACGACAATATATGTATGGCAAAATAACTTGTGCTCT